>JAGLNY010000253.1 GCA_023139255.1 Spirochaetales bacterium | reverse complement strand
CCAAGACAAAACTGCACAGCAGTTTTGTCAATTGACTTGAGTGGGTAGAACATCTACAATTGCCAGGAGTCTGTCAAACTTGTATGCAGGGAATGAAATTTGTACAAATCTTATTCCAAAATAGATCTTTCAAAAAATTGAAAAAATATTTGTTTCTTAGTTTTGAAAGGTCCTCTCTTATTATACACTTTCGAAGCAGGAAAGGAGTCTCTGGATGATGCGTCTCGCTAAGAAACAGCAAAGAACAACCAAAAAAGAGAGAACAAGACTGGGTATACGAAGAATATTTTTTTTCATTGTCTTTCTACTGGTACTCGGTTTGATTACGTCTCTAGTTATGGATGTCATTAAAAACAGATCTTATTCTGCAGTACCATCCCAACCAGTAACTACTATTCATCTTGATGAGAATTTATTACTGTATCAGATAGAAAATAATCTGGATTACTCTTCAGAGACTGTCGCACAAATCTGCTCATATCTTGATAACCGGTATGATGGCTCTGATTTTCGGCTTCCATCACTGCTCAGAATAATGTATGACCATTCAGATTCATTACACGAAGAAGATTACGAACTCATTAAAAAAACACTTTTGGGATTTAAGTATTGGATGGATGACGCGGGTTTAGACAGTATGTGCTTCTGGAGCGAAAGTCACCAAATACTATTCTCGTCAGCTGAGTATCTTGCCGGCCTGCTGTTCCCTGATTCTATTTTCACAAATGCCCAACTAACCGGCAAGGAACATATGAATAGAGCCCGCAGCAGAATTCTTTCATGGCTGCAGCAGCGATGGTACTATGGTTTTTCCGAATGGTTGTCACCTTCAATGTTTTCAGAAAGCCTGGCAGCCCTGAGTAACCTTTCAGATTTTGCACAGGATGAGGAAATCGTTATAAAAAGTACTATGATAATGGACTTGATCCTTTTTGATATTTCTACGAATACCATTAATGGTGCATTCTCAGCACCTGTCGGCAGCGTAACCGATGATCCCATAAAACCGTCTCCTTCTCCCATACAATCGATTTTGGATATTTTTTCTGGAAATGACCGGGAAGTGCAAAACAACAAGGAAGATTTCCCGGGAATGCTGCTCAACTTGATTTACAGTAATTCGTATTCAATTCCCCAGTTGTTAAGATCTATTGCGGGAAATACCAGTGAAACAATCATTAAAACCTCTCAGGGGCTTGATGTGCAGGAACTGAAAAAGGAAAATCTTATTGGCCAGAACATTGATCAGATTATGATGCAGTGGGGAATGCAGGCTTATACTAACCCGGACGTATTGGCTAATTCGATTAAATATATAGACAAGCAGAAACTCTTCAGCAACGAAATTTTTGCCGGTTTAAAAAGCGTTAATTACACTCTTCTGAAAATACCCGGACTGTTCAACCTCCTCAGCAGGCTGGGAAAACCACAGACAAACGGGATTGCCATGCAGCGTGCCAATATCTATACATACAGAACCGGAAGTTACGGCATGGCAACAGTACAGAACTATCACCCTGGCACTTATGGGGACAGACAGCTTATCTGGCAGGCTGATATTGGCACCGACACCCGGATTTTTACTACACACCCTGCTGTTTCTACAAACAGTACTCCCCCACACGGCGATTCCCCGGGGTACTGGACAGGTTCAGGCAGATTGCCGCATTCAGCACAGGAACGAAACATCAACATGACATTATATATACTGCCTGAAAGAAAAGGTTTCATGGAAGAGGAATTACTATATAGAACTCATGCTTATTTCCCGGAAAATGAATTTGACGAGATCATTCTGGATGCAAACACACTATTTGCCAAAAAGGGATCTGTTTACATCGCTATGATCGGGAATAGTCCTCTGACCTATTTTGCCAATGATACAGGATCACGGTATGATTTAGTTCAGTTCGGAAAAGATACCTATTGGATAACAGAAATAGGTACATCTGACACTGATCACTCATTCCCTGAATTTATCAAACGATTACAATCCAACTCAATTTCTTTCAAGGGCACAATACTCTCATACTCTTCCAATGGAAATAATTTTGAGCTGGAGTACGGAAAAGAATTCAGGTTGAACGGAGTCCCTATACATACAGATTATCAACGTTACGAATCTCCATTTTCCAATACTGCCAGAAAACCGGTATCTATTACTATTACTCATAACGGTGAAGAGTTATATCTTGATTTTAAATCCATGATAAGGGAAGAACGTTAGGAGCCTGTCGGACTTAATCAATATTGTCCTGTTTTTGAAATTATTTGGCCAATTCAGGCTGCCTGACAACATACTTTACACATCGAAGAGTAGGATTGGATAAATATTTATTCTATTTATCCAATTCCATTCTTCGATGTTTCTTCAGCTTCCGGGATAGTCCTGATAATCCTCACACATGACGGGGCAGTTATTTTCAGTTCTCTTACCGGCCAGGTTCCCATTGGAACCATGTCAAATACAACTACAGAATCGGAATCCCTGTTAGCAGCAACAATATATGAGCCGTTCCCGTCTGAATCTCTGCATACAGCAAAACTTCTCGGTGTTTTACCACCGGACTCAATCCAAACAGGATCATCCATGAATCCTGTATCCTCATACTGAATAAGAACAAGTGAATTATGTCCCCTGTTAGATACAATAAGTCTGTGGTCGTAAAGATGAATTTCAGAAGCAGTGCTATGCCCCCTGAATCCTTCCGGCAGAGTTGAGATCTCCTTATGTCTGTGAAGCATACCTGTCTCTTTTTCATACCGGAACTGGGTTATTGTCGATGATAGTTCATTCAAACCGAAAGCTATGCTCTTTGCTGAATCAAATTCCAGAACTCTTGGACCGGAACCGGGAGCCGCCAGCACAGCCGGGTTGTCTGCCGCTCTTAATTTCCCAATATCCGAGAGGGTGAAAATCCAAATTCTATCTGAACCAAGATCAGAAATATACACATACTTCCCATCGGGAGAAAAAGTAACCCAGTGAGGATGAGCACTTTGCTGCCGCTTCCGGTTAGGTCCAAATCCCATTAATAGAGATTTGTGAACTATGTCTTTGAGTACTCCATCATCATCTTTTGCGATAACGACTACAGATCCGCTGCCGTAATTTACTGCAATCAGAAACTTTCCCCCGGGAGATTCAGCCATACAACAAGGATCATCTCCCCGTGTCCCGATCTCAGAAACAAAAGACAAGCTGTATGCTGTATCATCCAGAGAATATGTTCTTATTGTCCCGAAACAACCGTGTATTTTCCTGTTTTTCTCATTGATTACATACAGCCATTTTCCATCGTTTGATGGACAGACATAAGATGGGTTTATTCCTGCGGATATTGCAGCTGTTTGCCTGATACCTGCCCCATGTCCCTTGATTTCTATCAACCGCAGATTATGGGACTGCTCCGATCCATAGGTTCCAATTGCAAACAACTGTCTTTCACTCATTTAATATATCCTGATCCTGGGACACTTGTAAAAAGCCAACAATTCATATTCCCACAGTTGCAGCCATATTGCAATAGCTGATTATATCTTTGGTTAAAATCACGTGCATGCCATAATTTATCCCCTTTATTGTGAAATAATTGTACTTTCCCCTTAATTGACGAATTTGTATATTGTTTTATTGACTAATAAATACTTACATGATACCATCAGTTTGCTTTAGCTAAGGCTGCAGCTGATATTTTTTAATTTTATTTTCTGGTTCGCGGTTTCTTCTTTATGTTTAGAATTTCCCATCAGATCGATTAAATTGAATCAAGCTTGCCATCCTGATAAAGTAAATCTTAAATTAAAGGAAACATATTTTGTTTCCGGAAAAGGAATGCTGTATTATGGCAAAAAAAATCTATGTAGGTAACATTAGTTACACGACCACTGAAGATGATCTTCAGAATCTTTTCGAGCAGTACGGAACTGTCCTGAGTGTTAACATTATTGTTGACCGTGACACAAACCGGTCCAAGGGCTTTGGTTTTGTTGAAATGGAAGACGGTTCTGCCGCAGACGCTGCAATTTCCGAACTTGACGGAAAAGAAAACAGCGGACGGAACATTCGTGTAAACGAAGCTCTCGAGAGAAAACCCAGACAGAATAAATACAATTATTAATTGATCTTATACAATAATATCTGAACTGGAAAGCTGTCCTGCAAAGGGCAGCTTTTTTCGTGTATGAAATTAATCAAAATTTATTCTTGTACTAATTTAACTCCTGTAATAGGATATAGTATGTTTAACCGGCTGCCGAAACAAATCAGTGCAATTACTATGTTCACAATTCTTTTTCTGCTTTTATGCGTGTTTACACCTATTGAAGCATCGACCGTCTTCTCTTCAAATACTAACAGTTTGATTGAGCAAAGACTTGAGTGGTGGATTTCCTCACTGGCTTTTTCCCTGCTGACGCTCTTTATCATCCTGTTTCTACTGATAATTACCTTAAAGAAATTGAGCCTTAATCGTGAAAAATACAATCAAACCAAAACAACTGTTTCTCAACTGCTTGATTCCATCAGGATTGCAATCTGCATTACCAACTTTAATGGTAAAATCCTTATTATTAACGAACCGTTTATGCGCCTCCTCACTCCGAAAAACAGTTTGGAGCACGAAACAAATATATTCACTCTCCTGCCTAAAACAGAAGAAAACAACTTCAGGGAATTTGTCCGGGCAGCAAAATCAGTCCGTGACACTGGAGTTCCTTATATTGTACCAATAAAAGAGTACAGCAGGAAAGATGATTTTTCTGCATGGCTGGAAATATCTCTTTCACGTATTGAGTGGCATGGTAGTATGGCACTGCTGATCAGAGTAATGGACCTTTCTTATCAGAAAGAAACAGAGGATAAACTTCGTCAGGTTGAAAAAATGCAGGCGATCGGACAGTTAGCCGGCGGTATTGCTCATGACTTTAATAATCAGCTCATGGCAATACAGGGATATGCCAATCTGCTTTCTGACAATCTGAAAGATGAGGAACGCGAATATGTAATGCATATCAAACGTGCTGCTGAAAGCTCTCAGGAATTGACAAAACAACTTCTTGCATTCTCCAGAAAGGGAACCTTTCGTGAATCCTTTGTGGATGTATGCAAAGAGATTGATTATGTTGTTGCGCTGCTTTCCCGTTCAATAGACCGGAAAATCATACTTAAAAAGTCATTTCCCAATCGCCCGGTGACGACACTGGGAGATGTATCTCTCTTACAGAATGCCTTTCTTAATCTGGGTATAAATGCCCGGGACGCAATGCCGATGGGAGGAACGCTGATATTCAGTGCTGATATCCGGAAAATTGAGAAAAATGAGGTTCACTGGATTAACGGTATTCTTCCAGCCGGAACATACTGCACCATTACCGTAAGTGATACCGGTTCAGGAATTCCGCGCCATATCCTGCCAAAGGTTTTTGACCCGTTTTTTACGACTAAACCCAGCGAATCAGGAACCGGAATGGGTTTATCTGCTGTGCTTGGGACAACAACACGGCATAACGGTGCGATTATTATATCCACTGAATTGCACAAAGGGACTCTTTTCACTATGTACCTGCCTTATATAGAGCATGATCCTCATTCAAAACTTCCACATGTCAATGTAAAAAAGATGAGTATATCCCTTGCACAAGATACCATATCAACAACAAACAAAAAAATACTTGTATGTGACGATGAGCAGGTTATCAGGTTCCTTTTGAAAAATATCCTATCAAAAGCCGGTCATACCGTCACAACCTGTTCTGACGGTTTAGAAGTTCTTAACGTCATAAAAAACGAACCGGATACTTATGATCTTATAATCCTGGATATGATTATGCCGATAATGAGTGGTGAAGAAGTGTTCTATAAAATTCGTGAAATCAGTAATGACGTACCAGTTATAATAATTTCCGGATTTTCCGAATTGGAGTACTCCTCCGCACTTCTCAAAAAGGGGTTGGGTGCCTACCTGGCAAAACCAATCAGCCCAAATGATCTAATAAGTACAGTTAACAGACTTTTAAGGGCCGGGAAAACCAACGCAGCCAGTCGGATTTAATCATTTCTCTGGACACTTCGCATATTCTACTGTATCGTTAACGCTAATTACAAATATGAATCAGGAGGTTCAAATGAACAAGAAAAGAACTGTATTAATTATTCTTGCAATATTGCTTAGTTGTTCTTTCATTTTTATTTCATGCTCAAAAGAAGTAGAAGTTGAGGAAGTTGAATCAATCAAAATTGGTTTCTCGAAAATAGCCACTCACCCGGCACTGGATGCTGTAGAGCAGGGAGTTGTTGATGTCCTTGCTGAGGAAGGAATTGATGCAGTATACGATTACCAGAATGCAAATGGGGATCTTACCGCAGCTGCTTCCATAGCCCAGAAGTTCAGGGCTGACAAGGTTGACCTGGCAGTAGGTATCGCGACACCTACCGCTCAGGCCCTGGCAAATGCAATAACAGAATTTCCTGTTATATATGCGGCAGTCACAGACCCTGTTGATGCCGGTCTGGTTTCATCTTACGAGAAGGGTGAAGGTAACATTACCGGAGTATCCGATAAAACACCGGTTGACGCCCAGATAAAACTCCTTATTGATGTAACCGGGGCAAAAACTATCGGCCATGTCTACGCAAGCGGTGAGTCAAATGCCGTTTTCCTGAAAAATCTTGCAGAAGAGGCCTGTGAAAAATACGGCGTTGAATTTATTGCTACGGCAGTAACGAACTCTTCAGAAGTTAAGCCTGCCGTTCAGGCAATAGTCGGGAAAGTAGATGGTATCTACGTCTCCACAGATAATACTGTTGTTTCCGCACTGCCCTCTGTAGCGGATGCCGCAACAAGTGCCGGAATCCCGATTCTTTCATCAGACCCAACCTCAGCAGAAGGTCTTGATATACTGATTGCCTGGGGTTTTGACTACTACAAAATGGGTCGAAGAACCGGGTATCTTATCAAAGACATACTGGAAGGGGCAAACACAGCTGATATAGGTACAGTTTACATGACAGACCCGTCTGATTTCGAACTTTGGGTAAACCTTGATACCGCAAAAAAAATCAACCTGACAGTCCCTGCTGATGTAATTGAAGCAGCATCTGTCGTGATTGAGAATGGTGTTAAAACAGAAAAGTAAGTCAATTGAGGGTTAATAATTTATGATTGAGGGAATTCTTGTTGATGGGCTTATATTTGCGGTAATGGCCCTGGGAGTATTTATAACTTTCAGGGTTCTTAATTTCCCCGATCTTACCGTTGACGGATCCTTTGCCACCGGTGCAGCCGTAGCTGCCATGAGCATCACGAACGGACTGGGGATTTTCCCCGGTATGCTTCTTGCTTTTGCCAGCGGGGCTGCTGCCGGTACAATTACCGCAGTTATTCACAATCGCCTGAAAGTACCTAATCTGCTTGCAGGAATTCTTACCATGACCATGCTTTACTCAATCAATATCAGGATTCTCGGGGGAAGGGCAAATATTGCCCTTCTCCGCGTTGATACCATCATATCAAAAGTAATACAGATTGGCGGATCTATCCCCCGTGAATGGACCCTGCTTATCTTTATGATAATATTTACCGGGATAGTAAAAATCCTGCTGGATGTCTTTTTTCATACAGATATGGGAATAACCCTTGGGGCAATGGGCGACAACGAACAGATGGTTGTCTCCCAGGGAGTTAACCCGAAAGCTATGAAAGTTATCGGCGTCAGCCTGTCAAATGGGCTTGTGGCATTGTCAGGAGCTATGCTTGCCCAGTATCAGGGATTTGCGGATGCAAACCTGGGAGTCGGGATAGTGGTACAAGGCCTTGCTGCGGTCATGCTTGGAGAATTTCTCTTCAGGTCAAATAAAATCGGGATGCTTACCATTCAGGTAATATTTGGGGCTATCCTGTACAAGGCGCTGATGTTCTTCGGAAGATACTATGGGTATTATATCAACCTTACACCCAGCGACCTGAAGTTACTGACAGGTGTACTTGTTATTGTCTCCCTCGTAGTAGCAAAAACCCGAAAAAATATCGGCAGCAGAAAACGGGGTATACAATGATAAACATCACAAAGATAACTAAAACTTTTAACCCTGGCACTGTTAATGAAAATACCGCAATTCGCAATCTTTCACTCACTGTCCAGGAAGGTGATTTTATCACCATTGTCGGGAGTAACGGCGCCGGAAAAACCACCTTACTCAACCTGATTTCCGGTTCGATCCTGCCCAGCTCAGGAACAATGTACATTTTGGGGAATGATGTAACACGTACCCCGGAATATAAGAGAGCTGCTTATATAGGGAGAATTTTTCAGGATCCTACTCTTGGCACCTCTGGAAAACTATCACTTGAACATAATATGAATATCTGCTCCAGGAAAGGCTTTAAAGGATTAAAAATCAGTTTGGATGCTAAAAAAAGACAGTTGTTCCGGGAAGAGCTTATTGCCCTGGAAATGGGCCTGGAAAATCGTCTGAAAGACAATGTTGGGCTCCTGTCCGGGGGACAACGGCAGGCTCTAACCCTGCTCATGACGGTTCTATCCCGTCCTGAACTGCTTCTGCTTGATGAGCATACTGCTGCCCTTGATCCGCGCAATGCTGAAATAGTCCTTTCACTTACTCAGAGATTTGTTGACGAAGGCAATCTCACCTCCATGATGGTTACTCATAATATGAAGCATGCTATCGAGTACGGCAACAGGCTGCTGATGATGGATAGAGGGGATATTATCCTTGATGTTTCCGGTGATGAGAAAAAAAATCTTACCGTAGAGAAACTGGTTAAGAAATTCCACGAAATCAAACAGACAGAATACACATCGGATGAGGCTCTGCTTACTACTTGAGAATGAATATGAATGAGTATAATTTTGACAGTAAAATTGAGAGAAAATATTCTGATTCCATAAAATGGGATTCATCGGTGATAAATGCTCTCGGCGGTAATCCTGATGCTGATCCTTTCTGGTTGGCTGATATGGACTTCAGCCCTCCTCCTGCCGTGTCAGAAGCACTCAAAACACGTATTGCACATACTGTTTTCGGATACCCAGCTAACTCTTCACAAGTTACCACAGCATTCCGCTCATGGCTGAAAATCAGACATAACTGGCAGGTTCCTGAAGAAACTATAACGTTATCACCCGGACTGCTCACAGGGATAGCTTCCGCGATACAAATTCTATCAAAAAAAGGAGATGGGATAGTTGTGCAGACTCCCGCATACAATCCTTTTTTTACCATTATCGAAAAAAACGGGCGTACTATTACACGGAACCCTTTACTTCAACAGGGTAGAAGATTTCTTATTGATTTCCAGAATTTGGAAAATGCCCTTGCAGATCCTTTGAACACGTTACTGCTTCTCTGCAGTCCGCATAATCCTGCAGGCCGTGTCTGGAACCACGCAGATTTAACAGCAATTGCCAACCTCTGCGAAAAATATCAAGTAGCGGTTATTTCAGATGAAATTCATGCCGATCTCACTTATCCGGGAATTATACACACACCATTTTCCTCTATTGCCGGGGAGGTTATATCAGTCACGTTCATGGCCCCTTCAAAAACATTTAATATAGCAGGGGAAAAAATCGCATTCTCCATCATTCCTGATCCGTCAATCCGTTCCCAGTATCAGTATTTTCTTGAAAGCATGTCTTTATCCCATCCTGGCATCTTTGCCCCGGTAGCGGCTCTTGCTGCCTACAAGCATGGCTTCAGCTGGCTTAATGCGCTTCTAGCCTATTTGCGGAAAAACCTGGATTTGATAGACACTTTTTTTGGTAAATATATCCCTGAAATGGAATTAATTGTCCCTGAAGCAAGTTTTATTGCTTTTATTGACTGTACAAAACTTCTGCCGCTTCTGAAAAAAAAGAACCTTACAAGATTTTTCAGTAAAGAGGCAGGGGTACTGTTTCATGCCGGCAGCTGGTTTGGTCCTGAAGGGAGTAACTTTGTACGAATAAATTTCGGGACACAAACTTCTGCATTGAAGGATGCTTTAAAGCGCATCAGAAAAGCTGTAGACATATTACGGGATCAGGAGAAACTCTTTCAATAAGCCCTCTCTCTGTACTAATTTCACTCTATCCATACAATCTCTTCAGGTTCACGAAGATATACAATTGCACCTTTAACCGGTTTCCGGGTAAAAGCCGCTGCTGCTTCCAGATACGTCTTAAGCTGCATATGATGTTCCGCGGGATCGCAATATCTGTCAGTTTTCATATCCAAAACCAGTGTCTCGTCAGGGGTTTGTACGAGCAGGTCTATCTTACCACTTATATATACCGGGTTCCCCTGCTCTTCCCTTCTTAGCAGAAAGGGCACCTCAGATTCAACGATCGTCCCGGGAATATCAGTAACTGCTTTATAGGTACTGGACTCAAAAAAACTGTCAGCGAGGCTGGTTCCATCGGCAATCACTATCCCCAGCTGCTGCTCTGTCAGTACATGTAGTTCATGAGGGACTGCCGGTAAATTATTCATATTTTTTAGCCTGTATTCTATTATTGAATGACAGAATGTCCCAAATGCAGCAGCCTCACTGCTATTGATAAATTTATCAGACGGCAAAAGGGGCAATAATCGTCTTTCCTCTTCACTCAACTTGAGAGTATGCTCACTCCTGTTCAACTCAGTAACTGTTACTTCTTTCTGCCTGGATGTATAAATTATTAAGGGGGTTTTCTGGTATTCCATCAAGCTGCGTGAAATCAGGTCTCTTTTATCCCTGCTACTAACAGAATCAATGTTATCCGGGTGGTAAACATCTTTCTCCTCATAAGCCGGTATCTCTCTGATACGTATATTACCGTCAGTTGATGTGAAGTCAGTCTCTCCCGGTGTAATACCCAATGATTTAGTCAGTAAAGAGAGGAAATTTTTATCCTCTGATTTTTCACCCCTGTTCATTTTTGTCCAGCAGCCGGTCACAAATAAATAGTGCTGAGCCCTGGTCATGGCAACATACAGCATACGCTTGAGCTCAGCCGCACTCATTGATTCAGCTAGTTCCTTTCCCTGAATGTAGAAGAAATTTGATGCTGTTTCGTATTTTCCCCCGTTAGTCCGGCTTATAAAAGGAACTGATGGGCCGGTCTCCTCTGTCCCCCTGAATATCAGCGGTTCAACAGGATTCCTGCCTGAGTTTCCCGCATCTGCAAGTATCACTGCCGGAAATTCCAACCCCTTTGATTTATGCACTGTCATAATCTGTACACCGGCCGCTTCCTGCTGAAACAAGTCTATTTCATCGGTCTTCTGGTTAACCCCAAGCTTTGTGCGCAGGGAGTCCAGAAAAAGAGCTGTAGAATCACCGCGCTCATCGGATTTCTTCGCAATTTCACGTAAGTAATCATAATATTCCAGATATGCATGGTTAAGAGGATTTTTGAGAAGAAACCATCGGTATCCCCCATTGTACCAGATAAACTGGATAATCTCCGCTAATGGAATTGAATCTGTCATTCTTTTAACATCAGCATATAAGCTGGAAGCCAGTGCATATCTGCGCTGAGAAACCGGATCTGTCAGGCAAGTTCCTGCTTCCTCACTGAATATTGGGGCTTCCCTGTTATTCAGCAGGGGGAACACTGCAGTATCCGGTAAATTCACGAACGGGGAGCGCAACAGGGCGGCATAAGCATGGCGATCACGGGGGTATACGACTAGCTGAAGAAGCTGGTAGATATCGTTTACCGGTGCTTCAAGAAAGAGCGCACGTGCAGCCTGGACTATATAGGGAACCCCAAGGTTTTTAAACGCTTTCTCATACATCATCTGGTTGGAAGTTGAGCGTAGGAGCAGTGCAAAATCACTATATACCAAAGGCCGGACTCCCCCATTATTACTGTCGGGAATTAGTAAATCTTCTGATTGGACACTCTTTTTAATATGTCGTGCTATATGTAGAGCCTCAGATTCTGCCGGTTTCAGGTATTCGGTCTCTTTCTCCTCCTGATTCCCATCTGTATAAGGAAACACCATAATATCGAGCGGGACAGATCTGCCCTCATACTGCATACCCGTTTGAAGAGAGGAGAATTCAGCTTCATAATTCTCACCCCCGATCATTATACTGCTGAAAAAAGTATTAAACCGATCAATGAGGTCTCTCCTGCTCCGGTAGTTCGTCTTTAAAGTCAGCTGCTGACCGTTAATTTCAGCAATTTCCTTTTTCAGGTGTTTAAACACGCTCACGTCCGCCCCGCGGAACCGGTAAATAGACTGTTTCTCATCTCCGACAAAAAAAAGTTTATCCTCTATCAGGTCGTTTCCAACAGGGATTCCTTCTGAATGACAGTCATGTTTTTCCGCGAGGAGAAAAAGCAGTCTGCGCTGCAGGTCATTATTGTCCTGAAATTCGTCAATCATAATACAGCGGAATTGTTTTTTGTAATAGGACCGTACAGATTCGCTGGTTAACAGGATATCAACCGCAAGCGTTGAGACATCAAGAAAAGAGAGTATACCGGCACTTCTTTTCCTTTTCAGGAACTCTTCCTGGAAGCTGGCAAGAAATAGGTATATATCCCGCATAACAGTTTTTCCGGCAAGGGATTTTGCTAATAAAACCAGCAGCGGAAACTCCTTTTTCCAAAGTTCAGTCTCGTCCTTCAACTGCATCAGCTCTTCCCTTTTACCGGAAGGCTTCCTCCATATATGTAAATTTCCGAGTACTTTGCCGGTGCTTTCCCAGTGCCGGTCAGCTTCATGGCTATGTACGGTATCGAGGAATTTCTGTGCTGTCTCTGCTGCCTGTTTCAGGATTTTACTGGTCTGCGGCAGGGTCAAAATCAGTTCTGCTGATGTAGTTAAAATCAGTAGTTTATTATCAGCTTCCGACTGCAGCAATGCTGCCTGAACTGCAGCACAGGAAGGAAAATCAACCGGTTGGGCCGGACTGCAGAAATTCGAGGCTAAAGGTAGTAATATTTTCTCCAGCACTCCATCAACCGTATGAAGCCTGATCAGTTCGAGAAGCCCTTTATCACCATGCACACCCCCTTGGGTCAACAGCATTTCCATGGCAGTCTCACGGGCTATCTGCATGCTCTTTTCATCATCCTGTACAAAATCCACCGGGATTCCGTAGCGGATACAATCGGTTCGTACAATTCGGGCACAAAAGCTGTCGAGAGTTGAAATAGTGGCTTTGTCAAATTGACGAAGCTGTTCCATTATCAGTGTATTCCCACTGTTTACCGCAAGCAGCCTATGAATTCTCTCATGCATTTCAGCAGCAGCTTTCCGTGTAAATGTCAGCGTAAGAATCTCGTCAACAGAAGCTTTCCCTTCCATTATCAGACGCAGAAACCGATAAGAGAGAACCGTTGTTTTCCCTGAACCTGCACCTGCAGAAACAACGGTATTCCTGTCTGCATTAACTGCCGCCATTTGATCAGGGTCAAGATTTTTGTCTATATATTCCAGTATA
>JAGLNY010000252.1 GCA_023139255.1 Spirochaetales bacterium | reverse complement strand
CGAAAATCACCTTCCTGAATCAGCTGTGCTGCTTCTTCCGCCTTTTCCAACGCTATCGCTATCATTCTCCTGAAATTATTTGCCGTATCACTTTTCCCATCACCGCAAATAGTGATATATTTCCTTTTTGTAACATCATAATAAAAGGCATGTGTGACCTCTCCCCTTGTTTCACTATCAGATACAGAGAGTTCAGACTCAAGTAAAAAAGCATACAAAGGAAGTTGATAGGAGTCCGGGACATCACTGGTTTCGGAAAAACTCTTTATTCGGACATGACAATTTTTCTTATAATCAATTACTGCAATACTCTGCGAACCAGCAGGATCATCACTTACTGCAGCCCTATCCAGTCTTCCGCCAAGAATACTTCCTGACCCAGGCAGCTCGGCGGACAGGGTTCCTTCAATCAGGATGCTCTTCCATCCTGCCAGATATTCTACATCAGCGGCAAGAATCCCAGGCAGATACTCATGGAGATAATCCCTCAACCATAGTTGTACCGGCTCTATCGGTGCAGATGGTTTCTTCGCCATTTGATCCATCCTGTAGTCGATAATCCCATGAATCATGCTGGAATAGAGACTAATCTGTTCAGGAGAGAACGTCCCGGTTTTCTCCTCAATTTCCCGGTACAAATCTGCATAACAGCTGTGTATAAGAATACCAATAACACGCGGGTCAGCATGCACAAGTATAAAATCCTCCTGATCCGTCTTTAGGACATGGGAAAGGAGCCAATCAAATGGACATGCGGAAAATGCATCTACGGTTGTCGGTGAAATTTTAATATCACCTTCACTATTCCTGACAGACTCTATAATCTTCAAACGTACTGATTCATTTTCAGTTTTTGTATTGAGAAAACTGAAACCCTTATCGGATAGGGTGGTCTCACGTGCACGATTGAAGCCTTCCTTTTGGATAGGATAGAGATATTCGGGAAATTTCTGCCGTTTTCTGCTGTCAAACCAGAAGCGCTGCTCCATCGGGAATAGGTCAAAGTCATATTGAGATATTTCAGAAATCATATGATTATTTTCCACAAACCAACCGGATGGGAGTTGGGAGCCGTCAAAGTCCCGCCTGCTGCAGGAAAAATTAACGGTATCCCCTGACACGGCATATAACCGAATAAAGGCTTCCGTAAGATCCTTTTCCTGAGAAACAAAAGCTGCACGGCGATGCTCCTGAAGAAAAGCGAGCGGAGAGGAGACCTGCTCTGTACCTCCTTGAGTCATGCCCATCACAAAATGATAATCCGGAGTAATCCCTGCCGAGATCCCGTATGGATAGACAGATATACCTGAATCCCTGACCTGCGGCACATACCAGACGGTATCAAGCACTGAAAGCCAAAGAGAAAAAATTGAGGGAATACGGGACAGATTACAATTCTCACACAACTGAATAAAATTTCTCAGGTTATCAAGACAGAAACTGATTACTTCCTGCTCTGGTGTCAATGTATCATCCCTATTTCCATTGTGACTCCCTTGTCTCCCCCATGCATCCGCATTGAGAAAAGTATTCCAGAACAGCATGAGTGTTGTATAGAATTTTGCCGGAGAATCCTCAGATTTCAGAGTCTGCAGAAGACTGGAAATTTTCTTGTAATATGAGAGAATCTCTGTGTTGCCTGATTTTCCGAGCTCTCTACTCCAGACATCTTTATAAGTTCCTCGGGAACGATAATTCCCGGCACACGAAAAAGCAATCCCTGATTTTACCAGGGCATCTCCCAGCTCCCGGTCCTGCCATGGATAGCCTTGATTCAGCAGAAGCTTTTTTACTGAATCAAGAGAAAAATTTTGCTGGGCTGTATCTAGTATATCCCTGAAAATCCGGGTTACCGGAAACCCTGAGACAGATTGTCCTTTTCTGAACCTAAGCGGAATACCCCTGAGATCAGCTGCTCCTTTCAGCTCTGTCAACCACTGTCCATACGATCCCGCAGTTACGGCAATATCAGATGGATCAACACCATTTCTAAGCAGTTTCTCAATTTTGCACAGTATTGATGCCAACTCATGACCTGCGTGTTCAAACACCTGCAGTTTCGGTATATCAGAAATTTCCTGATTATCATTGGTAAAAAGCGTGCAGGCTTCAGGAAGTGATCTCTTTCCATAGCCTTCCATACGGGAGTCTTCTATACGGGTAAGTTCAGTTATGATCTCCTGAAAAAAAATACTATACCGTTTTCCTGAAGTGCCTTTCCCCGAAGTGAAATCAGTATTCCCGGCAGGAGAAAAAATCTTTGCAGTAATTTCGACAGGTTCATACATACCGGAAGCAGATAAAAAACTTGAATATGCCGATTCCAGAAGATCCAGATCAGCAGAAATCGCCTT
>JAGLNY010000251.1 GCA_023139255.1 Spirochaetales bacterium | reverse complement strand
AAAAATCGCAATTAAATGGACAGCCCCTGCTGCTTATAATAAAGACCCGCTCGTTATTCAGGATATCCTGATTCATAAACGGGAGAGAATCCAGGTCCTGCACCACAGCTTTGGTTTTGGTAAACACTGCCTGTCCATCAAGAATATAACACACACCCTCAATCTCAGGGGTCTTCTCTCCCCGCTGAAGTGCTTCCAGCAGCATGGGAAACGCCTCTTCTCCCTCACCCCTAACTACATAATCTGCTACTCCGTCAGCCAAAGTTTCCTCCGGGAGCGCCGATACATGATGACCGCCGTAGACCGTGATAATTCCAGGATCTACCTTTTTTATTCGCTCACCAATACGCAAGGCAGTGCTATAGGCCGGGGTAAGTGAGGATATTCCGACAACTTCAGGCTGGAATTCATGTATAACTGATTCGGTATTTTCTTCGGATAGGAGAACCACCCGGGTCTCATGCCCCTTTTGTTTGCATACAGCCTCGATAGAAAGCAAACCGAGGTTTATTTCATCGGTTTGATGAAAGAGGCGGCTATATCCGGTAAGTTTGGCATAAGGGGCAACTAATAATACTTTCATAACAGTTGGTCAATTATATAATACCTTGCAAATAAATCAATACAAAAAATCAAACAACTGATGGACTTCGAAAGGAGATAAATCCAATAATCACCAACTATGTTGGTGATTTCTTCATTAATTCACCGGAACACTTGCTAAATCCTGATATTTTGATATACTGATTAAGATAACCAGCAATCCGGCATTCATTAGCAGGATCACTGGGTTTGGAGGAGTAGAGTAATGAAATATATAGAAAGATCCTTAGATCTGGAACAAGTTTTATTGCATAAATCCTGTTTTCTTTTCGGGCCGCGGCAAACAGGAAAGACATGGATAATTAAAAATCGATTAAGTAACTATAAGTATTTTAATTTACTGGATACCAAAACATATACACAATTTGCTTATGCTCCCAATATACTGCAAGAATTAGTTACTCCTCATGATAGCGTGGTCATTATAGATGAGGTTCAACGATTACCGGTTTTGTTAAATGAAGTGCAGATCTTGATTGAAGAAAATAATATCCATTTTCTTCTGACAGGTTCGAGTGCACGAAAATTAAAAAGAAAAGGAATCAATCTTCTGGGCGGCAGGGCAAGAATAAGAAATTTGCATCCATTTATACTTACAGAATTGCTAGACCGTTTTGATCTGGACAAGGCATTGGAAATAGGTCTTGTACCCTCAATATATTTTTCTGATGCTCCTTATGAAGATCTTGAAAGTTATATTGGAACCTACTTACAGGAGGAAATAGCCGCCGAAGCTCTTGTAAGAAATATCCCTGCTTTTAGTAGATTCCTAACCATTTCCGCCCTGAGTAATAGCCAGATTATCAACTATACAAACATAGCTAATGATTCTCAGGTTCCCAGCTCAACAATTCAGGAATATTTTCAGATCCTGAGGGATACCCTCATAGGGAGTGATTTACCGGTATGGAAAAAGTCTCTAAAAAGAAAACCTATTAACACTTCAAAATTCTATTTCTTCGATATGGGAATAACAAGATGCCTGCAAAGACGTAGAAATCTTTCATCAGGTACTGTGGAGTATGGAGAAGCTTTTGAGACATATATTCATCATGAATTAAAAAGTTATATTGATTATACGAAGCAGGGAGATTTGTGTTTTTGGCGAAGTACCAATGGGCAGGAGGTTGATTTCATTCTAAATGATAGTACAGCAATTGAAGTTAAATCAAAAACAACCATTGCCCCAAAGGATCTCAAGGGATTACGCGCACTGCAAGAGGAAGAATTGCTAAAACATTACCTGATAGTCTATCCCGGGTCAGATGAACGGATCACTAAAGACGGCATTTCAATAGTTCCCTATACTACGTTTATAAAACGTCTCTGGAAGGGAATGTACCTGTCATAAATGTTTGTTGCTTCATTTTTCAGCCTGTCCGCAGCAGTTGTCTATTTATAGATTAACGTTTTACCGTGGTTCGACCAGAATTATCCCGGGAAGATGCTGCGAAGTGCCCTAATCCTGATATCGCAACGCAAGAGTTGCGAAACGCGCAGCTAAAAGTTCGTGGTAGTGCTCCTTGTGTTCCTGGGGCAGAAAAGACTGTTCTATCCGGGTACGCCACACGATACTGGCTTCCGAAAAATCCTCCAACACCTGATTGATAATCTTGTCGGGTATAAAGAGATGCTCTTTTCCAAAATATGTAACCCAATCCTTGCGTGTCAGATTGCGCTTCTTACCATGTAGAGGAAGTGCAATCTCCTCAATGGTTTCCAGTCGTTTATCCAGCGCCAGGAAGGCAACCGTAGAACTGAGAAAGTCATACGCTGGTGCCAGCTCAATCTTGCCATCGCGTGTGATGAGAGAGAAATTCTTAAGGTGCATGTCCTCATTTCCCACCAGGAAATTAAACAGGCTGCGTTTGAACAGTTTCACCTTTTCGATGATGGGAAACGTGCAAAATTTATCCAGCACTTTCACTACATTCTCCATGCTGGAATTATACTTTGTATCGCGGCTAAAGCCGCCAAGCTGTGTGAAGTCCTCAAGCGGCACCTTGCTGTTGTGCCTCACCCGATCAAAACGTCGTATGAAATAAGACCATGTGCCATCAGTACACCGAATCAAGCCGCTGAGCGGCGCATCTATCCCACAGAGACCGGCCAACTGCATGGTCAACCCCTCGTTCTCCGGCAGGTTCGGAAACAGACTGTGCTGGGGCTTGATTATAAAACGCCCGCCGCGATCGACAATTTCGAACAAACCGGCCCGGGCATTTAGGAGAACACTCAACTTGGGTTGAACGCCCTGGATTGACATCTTTGCCGAACGAATGACTGCCTCGCGACGCTGCTGTTCGGCATCGTATGGGAAGTCGTGTAAATACTTGATGTTGGGTGAAAGAGAGCGTAGTCCGGTTTGCGAATACAACGCTTCACCACATGGCTCATACGTAATGGGACAACGGTTCAAGTGTTTTCCTCCGTGACAGTCACTGTTCCTACCATTTCTCTCCCGACCGAGATCAGCTGTGCAAACAGATCGGTTCGATCAATTTTGCACTGGCGTAAAAGCCCCTCAAGCATATCTCCCTCAGGTAACAACCCCTCGAAAAAAGCCGGGAATCCATCGAAGCTGTATTCCTGTTGTGAAAGCGGCATCGTAAGTGACACCGGGGAACCTTCATAGGTGTCGAGGTAGCGAAAGACATGCTTTCCGCCCGTAAACTCCTTCAGCACCCCAGCCAACTCACCCATCACATAAACTTGAGCGCTTCTCATTGTAGATCCTCTTTGGTATTGTGCATGGCCGTGATGAAAGCTTCCATCAGTGGACTCTCAAGAGCCATGTCGATGTTAAGCACTCGCAGTAAAGCCATGAGAGTAGCCAGACGCACTGTCGACTTTCCCTTTTCAATATCGAAAACAGATGTCTTGCCGATACCGGCGAGATCGGCCAACGCATGCTGGCTCAAACCGCTTCTCCGTCGGTGATATCTAACGGAGTGCCCAATCAGTTGTGCAGATTCCACCTTCAATGTTTTTCCCCTTATCTACTGGTATAGCGGTATTATCTACCAAAAACACATGTAAGTCAATCGTTTTTACGATAAATATACCGTTATAGCAGTAACTAACGTCTACATCCGCTCGAAATACAGAAAAAAGTTTAATTACGAGGTGTTCTTACTGCTATACCAGTACATTGTTATAATTCCTGCATCCAAATTGTTGATAGAGTTTTACTGAAGTATGTGTGGATGGGACTGATTAACCCAAAAATACCGGGTATCAATACCCGGCATCAATAGTTCATTGGAAAAACTAAATTCTAGACATAACCTTGATCAATCATAGCCTCGGCAACCCTGATAAAACCGGCAATGTTAGCGCCGTCCACGTAATTACCTTTAGTACTGTAACGATCTGAATTATCGAGGCAGAGTGTATGAATCCGTTTCATAATATTTTTCAATTCTGAATCTACCTTTTTTCTATCCCATAAAAGTCTTGAGCTGTTCTGAGACATCTCAAGGCCGGACACAGCGACGCCGCCGGCGTTTGTTGCTTTTGCAGGTCCATAGAGAATGCCTTTATCCAGGAAAAGTTCAACACCTTCCTCATTCGTCGGCATGTTTGCGCCTTCAGCGACCAATATAACCCCATTGTCTATCAGGTTTTTCGCATCTATTTCATTTATCTCATTCTGGGTTGCACAGGGGAAGGCACAATCGGCTTTAACATTCCACAGCGGGTTAGAATCTCTGTTGTGTTCTACAGGAAAATATTTTGCTTTCGGATATTCTTCGATATACTCAGCAATTCTTCCCCTCTGAATATTTTTCAGCTTCATAACGTAATCCAGTTTTTTCCTGTCAATACCTTCTTCATCAAGAATAAAACCATTTGAGTCGGAAAGGGTGATGACCTTTGCACCCAATTCAATCAGCTTCTCTGTGGTAAACAGGGACACATTTCCTGAACCGGATACCAGACAGGTTTTTCCTTCAAATGTTTCGTTTCTGGTTTCAAGCATATTCCCGGAAAAATAAATCAGACCATAACCTGTAGCCTCCGGCCGGATGTAGGAACCTCCCCACTCAATACCTTTCCCGGTAAGAACTCCCGTAAACTGATTTGTAATTCTTTTGTACTGGCCAAACATAAAGCCGATTTCCCGGCCGCCTACACCAATATCACCAGCAGGTACATCAGTCTTTTCACCTATGTGGCGGTACAGTTCTGTCATGAAGCTTTGGCAGAAACGCATTACCTCAAGATCACTCTTTCCTTTAGGGTTGAAGTCGGATCCACCTTTTCCCCCACCAAGACTTAATCCGGTAAGGCTATTCTTGAAAACCTGCTCAAAAGCCAGGAATTTCATAATACTCTGATTAACTGAAACGTGGAATCTTAATCCACCCTTATAAGGTCCAAGTGCACTGCTCATCTCAACACGAAATCCACGGTTGATCTGCAGCTCTTCTGCATCATTCACCCAGGGAACCCTGAAAGAGATCAAACGTTCCGGTTCAATCATTCGTTCGAGGATTTTGTGATACCGAAATTCCGGATATGCATCAATTATCGGCTCCAGAGAATGGAGTACTTCATGTACGGCCTGGTGAAATTCAACTTCACCTGAGTTCTTCTGTGTAACTACTTTGAAAATGTTGTCTACTATTTCTGACATTTTTTTAATCTCCTTATATATTGTGTGCTGTTACTTTAAAGAGAAACGAAAAATCAGTCAATTCTTAACATGGCAAATTAGGAACATTTCTGCATAAATACTGTATATTTATGAATAACCGGGCTAAAAAGCCATTTTTAGTGCAAAATATTGTATATATATAGAATATTCATACTAAAACTTATGTTTAGCGTAATAATAACACTCAAACATTTCTATTTTGGTAATACTTGAGGCAATTTTCACAAGAAAACCAATTTTTTGTTTACAATTATGGTTTTGTCCTGTATAACTATATATAGTTAGTAAGCCTAATAGTTAGTGTAGTGAAATATTAGTGAGACAAATAATTCACGAAAAAACAAAAAAAATGAAAAGAAACGGCCGGCTAACAAGGGGAGTGGAATATGATAAACAGTACATCATCAATTGCCCAAAACTTGATGGATGCCCTGCATGCATTAAAAAAAGCCGGGTGGCAGCAGCATAACATGCCGGTGGAGGAGGGGTTGAGTCCGGTTGAGTTTCTTGTTCTTCGGAGCGTAACTTGCCGCTCAACAGCAGATACTGAACAGACATCAAAAGGAATTACCCCCTCAGATATAAGCCACAGGCTTCATATAACTTCACCAACAGTCACACAGCATATAACCAATCTTGAGAAAAAAGGGTATATAATCCGGGAAGTGGATAAACAGGACAGAAGAGTGGTGCGGATAAATCTTACAGAGAAGGGACTTTTAGTAAGGGATCTTGCAAAAAGTAAATTCCTGAAAATATTTGAGGGACTGATTCAGTACCTTGGGGAAAAAGAGAGCAGCGATCTGGTAATGCTGCTCAGGAAAAGTACTGACTACCTGGTAAATCTCCAAAAAATGGATGAACAGGACAATGCAAAATATACAGAAAAACATCAGGAGAACTAGCCATGTTGAAATTACTGAAAAATTTAAAACCTTATATATTCTCTCTTATCCTTATCAGTCTGCTGACATTTGCACGGGCAATCTCGGAGCTGTATTTACCAACTCTTATGGCAGATATCGTTGATATTGGCATAGTAACGGGGGATATCCCTTATATATGGAACACAGGATTGATTATGTTACTGGTTACAGCAGGAGGGGCAGTTTGTGCTGTAATCGGGCGTTTATTCTCATCAAAGGCAGCGGTCGGGTTTAGCCGTGATGTGAGAAGAAAAGTATTTCATCGGGTAGAATCATTCTCACTCAATGAGTTCGATGAAATCGGCACAGCATCCATGATTACCAGGACAACGAACGATATTAACCAGGTGCAGCAAGCGGTTGTTATGATGTTGAGTATGATGATATATGCACCCATGATGGGAATTGGCGGTATTATTATGGCTGTCTCAAAAGACCCGCCGCTCTCAATTGTTCTGGTCGTAATTGTACCGGTTATTATTATTGTTATCTCATTTGTAGCAAGCAAGGCGATGCCGCTGTTTAAGCAGATACAGAAGAAAACTGATGCGCTCAATATGGTTTTGAGGGAAAGTTTGATTGGTGTACGGGTTATCCGTGCATTTAATAAAACAGCCCATGAAAAGACCCGGTTTAATAATGCCAGCCGGGATTTAGCCGATACTGCGATAAAAGTAAATAAACTTATGGCTGCAACAATGCCGATAATGAT
The DNA here is from genome assembly GCA_023139255.1 of Spirochaetales bacterium. Taxonomy (GTDB): domain Bacteria; phylum Spirochaetota; class Spirochaetia; order JABMQR01; family JABMQR01; genus JABMQR01. The sequence goes on along the minus strand of JAGLNY010000251.1, from coordinate 8,991 downwards.
GCTGCTGTTTAATGTAACCACAATAGCAATTATCTGGTTTGGTGGAATCAGGATTGACAACGGAGCTATGCAGATTGGGGACCTGATGGCCTTTATCCAGTATATAATGCGGATAATGTTTGCCCTGATGATGCTTGCCATGATGTTCATCATGATTCCCCGTGCATCAGTATCAGCAGTACGGATCAATAGAATTCTTGAGAAAGATCCTGATATAATAGACCCGGAGCATCCAAAAAGTGTTACAGGGCAAACCAGTCGGATTGAGTACAGGAAGGTATCGTTCAGCTATCATGGAGCAGAGGAACCGGCCGTTAATGATATTTCCTTTACTGCGGAACCTGGTGAAGTAACCGCTATTATTGGCGGTACCGGGTCAGGCAAATCAACTCTTATCAATCTTCTCCCAAGATTTTACGATGTCCATTCAGGAAGCATCCTGGTGAACGGCACTGATATCCGGGAGATGAGCCAGGAAAATTTGCGTGATAAAATTGGATTAATTCCCCAAAAAACAGTACTGTTTTCCGGGTCTGTAACAGACAACATTCGCTTTGGTGCCCGGCAGGCATCGATTGAAGAGGTGGTTCATGCAGCGAAAATCGCCCAGGCAAGCAGTTTTGTCGGGGAAATGGAGCAGAAATACGAATCAGGGATTTCACAGGGCGGTACAAATGTTTCCGGAGGACAAAAGCAGCGTCTTGCTATAGCGCGGGCACTAGCGAAAAAACCGGATATTTATCTATTTGACGACAGCTTTTCGGCTCTGGATTTTAAAACGGACGCAGCATTGCGCAGGGCACTGAAAGGTGAGACAACAAAGGCAGTGGTAATCATTATTTCGCAGCGAGTCAGTACCGTAATGCATGCTGATAATATCATCGTAATGGAAAACGGACGAATCGAGGCTCAGGGAACACATGCTGAACTACTAAAAACCTGTCCTATTTATATTGAAATTGCTAATTCACAGTTGGCAGGGGAGGAACCGGCATGAGTAACAGAAATAATGAAAACAAAAGACCGGCTGCACCGCAAATGTCGTTGAGAGGAGGAAGAAGAGGCAGCGGCCCCCCCGGTATGCATGGTATGGGAATGCCCGTTGAAAAGCCAAAGGACTTTAAGGGCACTTTTAAGAAGCTTCTCGTCTATCTTAAACCCAGAAAAGCCAGATTAATACTAGTCTTTTTTCTTGCGATATTGAGCACAGTCTTCGCAATCCTCAGTCCTAAGATTATGGGAAAAGCGATAACCCGTCTGTATCAGGGACTTATGATGAAAATGCAGGGAGTTCCGGGAGCCTCAATTGATTTTGAGTATATACTGCAAATCATACTGATATTAGCCGGTCTCTATCTGTTTAGTTCCCTGTTCAGCTTTCTTATGCAGTATCTCATGGCAAGTGTAGCGCAGAATACCGTCTATGAAATGCGGAAGGATGTAAAAGAGAAGTTGACCCGGCTTCCGCTAAAGTTCTTTGATACACACAGTCATGGTGATGTACTCAGCAGGGTAACGAATGATATAGATCTTATTAGTACAACTCTCCAGCAAAGTCTTGCCCAGGTAATTACCGCTGTTGTGACACTCGTTGGAGTTGTTATCATGATGCTGACGATAAGCCCGCTGCTGACACTTGTCACTATTTTGACACTTCCGTTTAGTATTATAGCGGTGAAAGCAATTGCAACCAGCTCGCAGAAATATTTTGCTGAACAGCAGAAAATTCTTGGGAAACTGAATGGGCATATTGAGGAGATGTATACCGGACACCGGGAAGTAAAAGCCTTTAACCGTGAAAAAGAATCGGTAATGATTTTCGAGGAAAAAAACAACATTCTCTATGAAGCAGGCTGGAAAGCCCAGTTTATTTCGGGGATCATCATGCCGATAATGATATCCATCAATAATCTGGGGTATGTTATTATCTGTGTCGTTGGTGGGATTTTTGTAACAAAACGGTTGATAGAGATAGGTGATATCCAGGCATTTATTCAGTATTCAAGACAGTTTGCCCAGCCCATCCGGCAGACAGCAAGTATTGCCAATCTGCTTCAGTCTACAATTGCAGGTGCTGAAAGAGTATTTGAGATACTGCAGGAAGAGGAGGAGATAAGCGACTCTGACTCTCACGTAATCATTACAGAACCCAAAGGTAAAGTGACAATTGAACACGTGGATTTTCAATATAAACCCGATATCCCTTTGATTGCCGATATGAATATTGAGGTAAAAGCCGGGCAGTCAGCCGCGATTGTTGGGCCGACCGGGGCAGGGAAGACAACTTTAGTTAATCTGTTTATGCGCTTTTATGAGCTGCAGGGAGGCCTTATTTCTATCGATGGTGTTGATATTAAGAGCATGCAGAGAGGGGATTTGCGCAACATTTTTGGTATGGTCCTGCAGGATACCTGGCTTTTTAAGGGAACTATCCGCGAGAATATTGCTTATGGGAAAGAGGGGGCAACCGAGGATGAGATAGTTGCAGTGGCAAAGGCGGCTCATGCTGATCACTTTATCAGGACTCTCCCGGACGGGTATGATACGGTGCTGAATGAAGAGGCCTCAAACATTTCGCAGGGGCAAAAGCAGCTTCTCACTATAGCAAGGGCGTTTCTGGCAAATCCATCGATCCTTATACTTGATGAAGCAACGAGCAGTGTGGATACGCGGACTGAGCTTATTATACAGAAAGCGATGGGTGCTTTGATGAAAGGCCGTACAAATTTCATAATAGCGCACAGGCTGTCGACAATCCGCGATGCTGATATTATCCTGGTTATGAATGAGGGATCAATTGTTGAACAGGGGACGCATCAGGGTCTTATTGCCGCAAACGGGTTTTATGCAGATCTGTACAATAGTCAATTCGTCGGGGATGATGCTGTGTAGAAGTTTGCCGGATGCCATGTACACGGTACTAGTGTACTGGGTACTAGTGAAACAAATGTTTCTCCAGAATCTCTGCATAATCCGCCAAATCCCTGAGAATTATTTTATCCTTTGGGCTGATATCTGTACGGTCGCTTTTTTCCACAATTTTCCTTTTGAAAAACTGCAAATTTACCATAATATCAGCCGGTGGAAATAATATCCTGCTGGCCGCAAAACTTTTCCATTTTTTTTGTTCTTCTTCATTAAGTATTTCAGGATAGTTTCGTGCCGTATACCGCCACAACATCTCAGGAATCCGGGAATCATTAAAATTCAGGTGGAGAGACAAAAGTTCTTTTGTCGGTGTGTTGTGAATAATCCGGAATCTTTCCCGGTCTTCATCACTGAAAAAACCGCCGGTATAAATCCGGAAATCCGGATCGGAAATACCTTCAAGTTTCTGTTTTTCAAATGCAGACCTCAATTTCATAGGTATATCGTGGCGTTCCTCAATTCTTGCAAAATGCTCCATGCAGAGGTTCTTGTCAATATGCAGTCTTTCAGCTGCATCGTCGGTAAGTGTTCCCGTGGGTGCAATAAAGGGTGATTTATTCAGGGAAAGCATAGTTAAATGTATTTCACTGCCCAATAATTCTTCAGAGTTTGCTGCAATTAAGATTTCAGGATCATTTGCCAGATTGAAGCATATGATGGAGTTGCTGTTGTTCGGGTTTACCGCAAGGGGGAGTATGAGTGCCGTACAACCGTATTCGGAAGTATATACTGCTGAAGTATGGAGTATGGGTTTGTGTTGATAGAGATTGATTTTTTCCTTTAGTGCACTCTTTTTACGATGGGCAAATGCATACGCATAGAGCCCAGGCTGTTTGTCACGAATCAGGCGGGCGATTTCCAGGGTAGCGTACACATCCGCAAGGGCATCATGAGCATCAGTATGGGCAACATCATTTGCCGCTGTAAGCGCTTCCAGGCGAAAAGATGGGCGTCCTTCCTCATTCCTTGGCCAGTTAATACCATCCGGACGAAGGTCATGTGCAGCACGAACCATATCGATTATATCCCAGCGCGTATTTCCTTGTGCATATTCCCTCAGATACGGATCGTAAAAATTACGGTAAAGGGCATTTCGTATAAATTCATCATCAAACTTGATATTGTTAAAACCGGTTACACAGGTACCGGTTTTTGAAAATTCCTCATTAATTCGCTGAATAAATTCATTCTCCGGCATCCCTTTTTCAAGAGTAACCTGGGGGGTGATTCCGGTAACCAGGCAAGCAAGGGGATCCGGCAGGTAATCGTTGGTTATCCTGCAGTAAAGGATGAGCGGTTCCCCAATAATCCTGAGGTTTGTGTCAGTCCGGACTCCCGCAAATTGCGCTATTCGGTCATGTTGGGAGTTTAAACCAAAAGTTTCCAGATCGTACCAAAAAATTGTCTCATTCTGCATAATAGGTAATAATAGCATACATCCAATAAAAAGTCGGATAAAAATCGTTGGTTATAGTACATTGATTTTTTCATGGATTCTCATTTATAATCAGTCGAATTTAACCATGGAAAATTTATTAATCGTGTAAAGGGGCATCTTTTGAAAGACAGTAACATTGGGGTAAAAGAATTTATTCGTGACACTGCTATAGGTCCGGAATCAGTTGATATGCAGGCCAGTTGCGAACTGTTTATGAAGGAGATGCAAAATGGGTTGTCGGGAGAACCTTCGTCTTTGGAGATGATTCCCACATATATTTCTATCCAGCATGACTTACCTATAGGTGAACGTGTTATTGTCCTGGATGCCGGCGGCACAAATTTCCGGACCTGCACAGTTGAGTTTGACAAGGATTTAAAACCCGTTATCAGCAACTTCCGGAAGAACAGGATGCCGGGACTTGAGCGGGAAGTAACTGCAGACGAATTTTTCTCACTTATGGCTGAGTATGTCTCCCCAATAATTGATTTCAGCAGTAAAATTGGGTTTTGCTTTTCGTATCCAGTTGAAATAACACCTGACAGAGACGGAAGACTGATACGTTTCGTTAAAGAGATTAAGGCTCCTGAAGTTTGCGGAATGAAAATTGGGAAAAACCTCCTTCGTGTATTGGGACATGAATCTACCGGGCATATAGAGAAACTGACTCTTCTCAATGATACCGTTGCAACACTACTGGCTGCAAAAGCCTCAACCGAAGGGAAAGAGTACAGCGGGTATATCGGTTTCATTCTGGGAACCGGAACAAATACCAGCTACCTGGAAAGCAACAGGAATATTACGAAGATCCCAGGACTGGATCAGGAAAAACACCAGATCATTAATGTTGAGTCCGGCGGATTCGGGTTTGAAGGAAGTAAACTGGACAAACAATTTTTCGCATCAACCAATAACCCGGACATTGCTAACTTTGAGAAGCTGATTTCCGGGGCATACCTCGGCCCCTATACCGGTATGGTTATTGAAGAGGCCATAGAAACCGGGTTGTTCAGCAGAGGGTTCTGTGAGCAGTACAGGACTCTTGACCCGATAGATACCATAGTTATGGATAGTTTTCTTCATGAACCGCAAAACACTGCCGGACAGCTTGCCGGATGCTGTAAAAATGATGATGATTCTGCAGCGCTTTATATGCTGCTGGATGCAGTAATTGAAAGGGCAGGGAAGCTGACGGCTGTCAACTTGTCTGCTGCAATACTAAAAGGGGACATAGGAAATCATCCGGCACATCCTGCATGTATAAATGCCGATGGCACCACTTTTTTTAAAACTCACAACCTGAAAGTATATACGGAATATTATTTACATCAATTTCTGGGAAAACATCACGAAAGATATTATGAAATAATCTCAACAGAAAATGCCCCGATATTGGGAGCTGCAATAGCCGGTCTCATGAATTAGAGACAAGCTATTGGGGAACCAATTGAGTGTATATTCCCGGTTTTCCCAAGATGGACAAGCAACCAGGAATTATCTCCGGTTCTTATCCCTCCAAGAGCCCATTGCAGCGGGTATGTTGAGGCAATAAATCTTGCCCTGTCAATGAATTTTGGAACTTCAGGGTAATATTGAGCAATCCTGCTAACGAAAATCTCACCGTACTGTAATAAAAGACAAGCAATATCTGTAGCCGGATCTCCAATCCCTGCGGAGCCGAAATCAATAATCCCATTAAGTTTTTTCTTTTTGGCATCAAACAGTAGATGATAATCTGTAAGATCACCATTTATAAAAGCCGGTTGGTATTCAGTGAATGTGTTGTCTGCGATTATCACTCTGAACAATGCATCTACAGTATCCCTTGCCGATGATGTCATAAAACTATAAAGCTCCTGCTGAACATCATCATATAGTTTGAGCCAATCCCCATAACTATGCAGAGTGAGAGAATCCGCAATATCAGCTTCCAGTATTTCCTGCCGGGGGATTGAATGTATACTCTTAAGAAACTGCCCGAGACTTTCTGCAAGTTTGTCCTTTTGCTTAGGGTCAAATTTCTCATATTCATGTTCTGTGAGGGCAGAACCATTAATTCGTTTGTAGCTGATGAAAGAATTAGTATGCAGCTGCCATGCTGGAATCGAGATATTTGAGAATTTCCGGGTAAGATCCAGACACGCTGCTTCCTTAAACATATCATCAAACGCCCATTCAAATTTTGGGAATCGGAATACCAATTCGTTATTCACAAATAAAATATCATAAATGAGCCCATTATCTTTGTATTTAACCGTATCTATTTCCAGGTCAGGGAAAACCTGTGCTATCTCTTCCAGGTGTTTATATTCAAGTTCAATTGAAGTTTTCTTAATATAACGATACATTTTTCCTCCTGCCTTCCAGAGTCTGACAGACTCCTGGACTCTCAGTAGTATATCATGTGCCAAAGTAAAATGGTAGTATGATGCGGTTGATTTAGATGCTGCAGGGAATCAATTTCCCTCAATTCCGCTGATTAGCTGCAGCCCTTCTTCGGATTTGAAAAAAGAGGAATCAAGCCTGGATTTCAGACTGTCAGCATTCGAGTTTCGATAGATTTTATATTGTCCTTTTCCACAGCTTTTTGCCTGGTATAGGGCAATGTCTGCATTCTTGATTAATTCTTCAGTAGTAGTTCCATGGTCGGGGTAAAGGCTGATACCAATGCTTGCACCAATCGTAAATTCCTGCTGCTTTAATTCTAACGGCCTGGAAATGGCCTCAATTAACTTCATGGCAATAGTAGGTAGATCCTCAATTCTTTTGATATCATTAAAGACAGCGATAAACTCATCTCCGCCAATCCTGGCAATAAGATCAGATTTTCTCAGACTGCTGCGTGCCCTTCCGGCTATAACGGTCAGTGCATAATCACCGGCTGAATGTCCCAAAGTATCATTTATGGATTTGAAATTGTCGAGATCAATAAAAAATATACCCAGTGGTTTAGTATAACGTTTTGCCAGAGTAATGATTCCCTGCATCCGATTCATCAGAAGCCGCCTGTTAGGAAGACCGGTGAGACTGTCAAAGGTTGCCATACGTTCAATTTTTTGGTTTGCGTTTTTTAAATCCTCAAGTGTCAGCTCGAGACGCTTCTGATTGAGCTTTAATTCATCATTTTTCTGTCTCAGCTTATTCAGGTATTTCTGGTTGCTGAGTGATACGGCAACAAAACTGCCAATTGTTGAGAGAATATCAAGCTCTTTTAAGGAATACTGGTTTTTTTTATAGGACTGCACTGTAAGCACTCCTTCCAGGGATCCTTGAATTTCAAGTGGCATAAAAATAAACGATTTGCTCTCTTTCGTCTGGGGCAGTAACCGTTTAAATTCCGGGACATACTGCCGGATTTCTTCAACCCCGTCATCAATGAGAATATTACGTCGTTCCCGGGCACAGTAAGCGGCGATACTATGCACTGAATCGATATCTATTTCCACGTTTCTGTGGGTATAGTCTTTTTCAAAAGAAAACCTGACTTGCAGCTTTCGCTGTGTATCATCATAAATTATTATTGAGAAGAAATTAACGACCATCAATTCTGAGATACTTCGATAAATATGCTCGATACTGAGCTCAAAATCGATAATTGAGACAATTTCCTTGCCTATATGACTAATGGTATGGATTAGTCGGCTGCTATCCTGAATAGCCTGGCTGTGACTTTTTAGCAGATCCCTCTCTTCACTGACACGCTGCAGTTTTTTTTGTGCATCCTTCGCATAGAGCTGTTCCAGAATTTGTAATTTTTCTTCTATTTGTTGTTTGTGTGTATGATCCATGTTCCCTGCCTCCAACGATGATACAATCTCAAATCCAAGGTGTCAATGAGTAATTATGAGGGTTATACATCAAAAACCTTTTTAGGCTCTTTCCAACAGACTCTTTTCGTCAGCTAAAAGTACAAGATTTGTGTGCCAATTTAGTAATATTTTTTCCCGTTCTCTGTCAGCACCCCTGCAGTCTGCGAGGACGCGGAATACCGGTTCTGTCCCGGAGCCGCGCATCCAGATAAAATCGGTCGCTTCCCCAGCTGTGTTGTAGAAAATAATTTTCAACCCGCCGGTTTCAGATCCGGTCCTGAATTCCTTTCCTGTTCCTTCCCGGCATTCAATTCCTTCAGTATTGACTTCCTTCCAGGAAGCAATTCCCAATGCGTTGAATACTTTTTTTGCATCATTTTTCCATTGTTCAAGGAATAAATTCTCATAAGCTGCTTTGAGGATTGCTTGTGAGGTTCCCCGGATTCTCAAGACGGCACGTTCTTCAGAGACACCGGTTGTTGTAAATTGGGGGAGGGTTTTTAGGATATCAGGAAAGGTAAAATGTTCGGAATAGGCATCAGGCTGCCCGGATCGTTCACACCAAATTCTGAATAATCCATCATTATCACCCTTACCATCACGAATAGCCATAAGCTTGATACATGATAATAGAGTATTCAACGGATCCCTTACGGATGATGGATGCGTAATATTCCCGCCATTTGAGCCTTCCCCTAAAATACGGACGGTGTAATCCGATTTTCTCATTTTTTTTGCCAGATTGACAGTATTTGCCTCCCCGACTTCTGAGCGGAATACCTCTACCCCGAAAGCTTGTGCAATCATGTCAATTCT
>JAGLNY010000250.1 GCA_023139255.1 Spirochaetales bacterium | reverse complement strand
AAGTAGCTATCTTTTTGAGTCTGTGAAGGATTTTTCCCGGTAGATCACGGAGTGGAATTCCTACTTGACCTTTCAAGGTGAGTTCTATCATACCACTGAAATTCTCGTTTGTATGGTTCGAAGTTTTTTTGAGAATTGATTCTGCGGCTGCTATTTCATCATGTTCGTTTAGGTGGGAGTTCGTTGTTATGAATTCGTGTAGGAGTATATCTACATCATTGATTTTCAGGCAATGTAACTGCGCCAAGTATTCCCATTGATTGTTTAAGATATTGAATTGTTCATCAACAAAAACACAAGTTCCTTTGGATCGGTACTTTTTTTGTAAGGGAAGGACTATAAGATTTCCAAATCCGCCGGAAGGAAGCAGATCCTGGTTTGGAAAAAAGCGGTCATAGCTGTCAAGAGTTAAGATCATTTCTGCTTCCATGGATTTACTGAGAATGAGATCGCCTAGCTGCCGTGCTTTTCTGGCCGGGAGTTGATCCTGAAAGAATATCCAGGCATGAGCACCATTTCCCGATTTTGAGATTTCAACGGCGACCTGAATATCCATCCCGGCTGCGGCTTTTGTGTACGCTGTTATGTCTTGTTTCCAGGTTGACTTGTCAAAATCTGCTACCAGAAATTTGCACAAATCCTGCTTGTTTATGGCGTAGGATCCTATTACTGTGCTTCCGGTGAGATGAGCTTTCACGGGATCTGAGGTGAATGGCACAAATGCTTGTTGGAGGCAATTGCTGCATTTTACTTTTGGCTTCAGGCATATTCCCTTTTTCCATTCGTTGGAACAGACCGGACTGTATCCTTTTTTTCCGGTGTTATTGTTTTCATAGTAACGCGGGAATACATCAGCACGGCAGCTGAATAGTTTCATGAATAGTATGATTTTTTCTTCAGGTGTTACGGGGACTTTATGAAATGCCTTTTCACCGATAAAGTTTGATGCTGTGTTGGTTGGAGAAGGAGATGAGTCTGTGGTAATTACTGGTTTGGAGGCATCAGCAATAGGGAATGATGCTATTGTTGCGACATTCTTCGTCTGAAGTTGAATTTTTGCCAGTAGCTTTAGTTCCGCTAACAAGGATTGTCGTTGGGATTCAATCTGCCGTAATAACGGTTTTATTTCCTGGACACGTGTTGTTTTATCATGATCCATATAATATCCTAAATTTTATTATCTGATTTTGCAGGGTTGATAATTCATATAAAAAGAGAAGACAGTTTTTTTAAAACTGAAATGATATCCGTATAAGTTATCAGTTCTGCATAATGATAATTCCTGGTATAGTTACTCCACTGCCTGTGTAAATTATCACTGTTTTCAATACCTACAATTCTTTTTTCAATATTTTCAAAAATATAGGAGGTCTCTCTCTGTAATGCTGTTTTTCTCACTGCATGAATAAACAATTCTCTATTAAAATTTTGAGTTTTTGTCAGGGTGTATATGTCGTAAAAGTCTCTTGGTCTTGTACTGAATTCTCCTCGTCTTAAAATCGTTTCAAATTTCTCAGCTAAAACTGTTTCAATATTGTATGACCAAACTCCAATAACCTTATTATCAAGAATCCTCTTGAAACCGAAAAATATTTCTCCAGGTGTTATTGCATCACCAGTTGTAAAATCAATATGCATGGGGGTAATAATGGTATCGTATTCAGACTGTATACTTGCCCTAAACCCGCCATAATCATCATCCTCTCTTATGGATTCAATTTTCAAAAATGTAAATTTCACATTATCATCTATGTGTACACTACTTATAACATTAAGGGCTTTTGATAAAGATCCACTTTCTAGAGGATAATCCTTAATGGTAATATCCATATCCATTGTTGATCGATTGTTGATCCCTACAATGGCGGCTATCAGCATACCTCCTTTTAGAATAAACTTGTTTTTGTATTCCGATTTCGATAAACGTTCTAAAAATCGTTCAAACATATAGTTTTGAAGAACAACTTGAGCAGACATGTTGTTTTGTTTTGCAAGGCTCCTGATTTTGGCTTTTAAGCTCATTGCTTTATTGCTCATAGTAGTACCTCCAAATAACTATTTAGTATATTTTCAACTTTGAATGTTTTTGAATATTCTGAAAGAAGAGAATAATCAACTGATTTTAACTGCACAAACCGTTTCAATGCTTCGGTTACAATTTGAATATCTATCTTTTTCCTGCTTCTTATGATATCGCAAATAGTTCTTTCAACGTTATAGACTTTTATCTTGTTTCCAAAAGAAGTTGTCCCCACAGAAATACCTAAAGTACATAACTCCTTCTTAATATAATAGATCTTGAAATTCTCAGATAGGGGTTTAACAACTTTATAACTGCTCGGTACTGTGGCCGAATAGGTAAATGGAGTTCGATCCGTCAAACCCTGTAGGAACAACGCTGTTTCATGTGAGTAGACAATTTTTGGATATTTACACTGCATATAGTACAGTTTGTCTTCAATTGCATCGATTGAGACGTATACACCTCTTCTCACACGCTCAAGTCTTCCCCCAGCAACTAACATTGCCAGGTAGATTCTTGGAATATTTCGTTTTGTTAGGTCTGACGTAAGCAAAGTTCCATTTTGTTCCATAATTATTTTTTCTATTTCTTCTCTGTAGTACATTGTTCCTTCTCATTAACAAATATACTGATATAATAAACCAAAGCAGTACTTTTGTAAAGACGTTGTCGTGCCAGGCACCGCAATACAAAAAATGAGTTCATCCGAAACCGTCAATTAAACGATAGTTCTTTTTTTTTGTCCTTTTTTCTTTGTCTGATATTCTGAAGAAAGAACATTTTGTTTTTAGACAAAATGCACATTATTTACAGTAGGAATAAGCAGGAGAGGAGGGCAGGGATTGAGAATTCTGATTTACAAGGCCTTGGAGTCATGCTCATTTTATACTTTATTCTAATCAGAAAAATCTTTATTGATATAGCCGAAAAAACCTCAATGAAACACCAGAATTATCTTTAATTAGTGTTGTTTTTTATGTTTTGCGCGTATATAATTATTGTAGAGGTATGAAAATGGCGAAGGATTACTATACGAGATTACTTGACAATACATTAGGACTATATTTAGAAACGTTTGGAGCTGTTCTTATAGAAGGACCTAAATGGTCTGGGAAAACGACGACGGCAAGTCATCACGCAAGTAGCATTTTGAAAATGCAAGATCCCACTCAAATTAAAAACAACTTATTAATTGCGGAATCTGCCCCAAAATTGTTATTAGACGGTGCGAAGCCACGTTTGATTGATGAGTGGCAAGTTGCACCAACACTATGGGATTGTGTCCGAGTCGCTGTAGACGACAGTGGCGAGAGCGGCCAGTTCATTCTCACTGGATCTGCAACCCCGTTATTGGAAGCTACAATGCATACTGGTACGGGGCGGATTGCGCGTGTGGTGATGAGACCAATGAGCCTTTATGAGTCTTTAGATTCTACAGGTGCTGTATCGTTGAAAGAATTGTTTGAGATGGTGGCCATTAAAGGCTGTAAAGCAACTTTGAGCATTCAAGATATCGCTTATTTAATATGTAGAGGTGGCTGGCCACAATCCATAGGTGAATCTGTTGACTCCGCCTTGCTCATTGCGAATCAATACGTCAAATCCATCTATAATCATGATATTAGTTACTTAGACGGTTCCATTAAAGATCCGAAAAGAGTGCAAGCATTTCTGAGATCTTATGCAAGAAACGTCCAGACATTGACAAAGAATACAACACTCTTGGAGGATGTGAAGACAAACGATATTAGTCTAACGGAAGCAACGTTATACTCTTATTTGAATGCTTTGCAAAGACTATTTATCATTGAAGAGACTCCCGCTTGGTCTCCAAATATTCGTTCAAAAACAGCGATAAGAACTTCGAATAAGAAGGGTTTTGTTGACCCTTCAATTGCAGCCGCAATTCTTGGTCAAACGCCAACATCATTGCTAAAGGACTTTGAGCTTTTTGGATTTCTATTTGAAGCATTATGTGTAAGGGACTTGCGAATCTATGCAGATCAAATGAATGGGGAAATATATCATTATCGAGATCAATATGGTTTGGAATGTGATGCGGTTATTCGATTAAATAATGGAGATTATGCCCTAGTAGAAATCAAATTAGGTGGAAAGGCAGAAGAGCAAGCGGCATTAAATTTAAATAGATTAAGTGAGCTTTTGGTTTCAAAAGGATATTCATCGCCAAGGTTTAAAATGATTCTGACGGGAGGCGAGTATGCCTATAACAGAAAAGATGGAGTTGTGGTTGTTCCTGTTGGCTGTCTTAGAAATTAGTATTCCCGTGCCAGCAATCTGCAGGGTACATGTCAAGCCATGCTGCGGTGCCAGGCACCGCAACACACAATCACACAGAAAAACTGAGACTGCGGTGCCAGGCACCGAAAAACACAAAC
>JAGLNY010000025.1 GCA_023139255.1 Spirochaetales bacterium | reverse complement strand
TTTGCAGTTATGGAGAACGAGGATGATGTTACAACACAAGGTGGTAAATTACTGTGGGCGCGTCTGGAACCGGTAATAAAAAGACTCTGGGAACGGTATGAATATCATCCGGGATATCCTGAATAATTTTCCGGTTCTTAGGATAGGAAACTTGTTATTCTGCACTAATCCTGCACAAAAAGAGTCATTGCCTCTTTTAGCCTTTGGAGTTTAATCTCAACAGAATTGAGTGTATCGTAGAGATCAACAAGCCCGCACACAAATTCAATCATCTCAGAAGCACTGCTGTATTCTCCATAGATCATCAATTCAGAGATTACAAAATTCACCTGACTGAAATCTTCTTCGAGACTACTGACACGATTTGACAATACTTGCAAGTCACTGTCCTTTGCCATATTACCGGCAAGTACCTCAAGCTCCCCACGTGCTTTCTGCAGTTCAGTAGACAACCCGTTAAGAAGACCGTCCCTGAGTTCCTGAAAATTGTCCATCTCAACTTTAGTGATGAAGTTTTTTAATTCTGTCGTAAATTCCTGCTTTGTTACATAAACTTGTATTTCAGATTCCATTTCCTGGTTCCTGTTTGAAACTGCAGACAGCTCGTTTTGCAGGGAAGAAACTTCCTGTTCCAGAGCATTAATTTGATCCATCGATACACAACCTGGAAGTATAAGCATAACAAGTAGAGCAATGGTTATTAACCCGGCAATTCCCCTCTTTTTCATTCTGACCCCCTCCTTATGCACTACTCTGTGAATTCGTGCCATTACATGGTACCACCCTAAAACAGTTTTCACAAGGATAATTACGCAGGAGAACTGTTTCGCGACTTGTAAAAATTTATAATAAATTTCTATTTACTTTTTATACCATCCAGTGTATAGTGAGTGTTCACATAAATAGCAAAAACAGGTCAAATTTGTCAAAACGTTGTACATAAACAATAAGGAAGGTGATAGAAAATGATGTATAAGAAAAAAAATAATCTTTATGTCTCAGACAGAAAGAAACCGGAACTTTATAGGGAACAATTTCCTTATGATGAAGTACCGAAGATCCTTTTTGATGGATGTGAGGTCTCAATGGATTTTCCTGAGTCAATCTGGATTACTGATACCACTTTCAGGGATGGGCAGCAGGCACGGCCTCCGTATTCTGTTGAACAGATAAGTCAGTTGTATCATCTCATGCATAAACTCGGCGGACCGAACGGGGTTATACGCCAGACAGAGTTTTTTCTGTACTCTAACCGGGATAAAAAAGCAGTTGAAAAATGTCTTGAACAGAATCAGGATTACCCTGAAATAACCGGTTGGATACGTGCAAATGCTGATGATTTTCAACTCGTTAAAGATTTTGGTCTTAAGGAAACCGGGATTCTGACCTCTGTCTCAGATTACCATATATATCTCAAAATGAAGACAACACGAGCTGCTATACTTGAGAAATATCTTGCAGTGGTTAAAACAGCACTTTCTCAGAATATTATTCCTCGATGCCATTTTGAGGATATAACCCGAGCAGATTTTTATGGATTTGTCCTGCCGTTTTCCCAGCAGCTCCTCAGACTTTCCGAGGAATCAGGAATACCGGTAAAAGTACGACTTTGTGACACAATGGGATACGGAATATCATATCCCGGTGCAGTACTGCCCAGGTCAATCCCCAAAATGATCCATGCATTTCGAAATGAAATTGGGTACCCGTCAGAATATCTGGAATGGCATGGCCATAATGATTTTCATAAAGTCCATGCCAATGGCGCAACTGCATGGCTGTATGGGGTGTCATCACTTAATGCCAGTCTATTAGGTTTTGGGGAAAGAACAGGAAACCCGCCGCTGGAAGGAGCAGTTATTGAGTATGCCGGTTTAACAGGCAGTACTAACGGAATGGATCTCTCAGTAATTAATGAAATTGCCGAGTATTATAAACACGAAATAAAAGCCGCAATTCCTAATAACTACCCATTTGTTGGTGATGATTTTAATACAACCCGGGCAGGCATCCATGCCGATGGTATCCTGAAAAATGAGGAAATATATAACATCTTTGATACCGGAGCACTGCTGAATCGGCCTATTCGCGTTATGGTAACGGATAAGTCAGGGATGGCAGGCATAGCCAGGTGGCTCAATGACAACATTGAATCTGTTGTAAAGGAAGAGACGGAGCCGGTTGGCAAACGGCACCCGGGAGTGAAACAGATTAACAACTGGGTTATGGAACAGTATCAGCAGGGGCGAATAACGAGCATTTCTGCCGATGAACTCATAACACAAGCTAAACACTTTCTCCCCCGGCTTTTCGAATCAGACTTCTCAGTGGCCACTCGAAACGCTAATCATGTTGCGGCGAAGATTGCCCTTCGAATTTCCAGCAAATTGGAGATGGAGCATCTGGATGCTGAAAAAATACAGGTTGCACTAAAAGATTTACTAAAGAGAGAGCCTTCCATTCAGTTTGCGGCTGTAACAAACCTTCAGGGTGAACGTTTGAGCCAGGTACATACACAGCATGGTGAAGGTGGATATTTCAGGAATTTAAAGAATAAGAATTTTCTGGATCGTGAGTGGTTCAAGCATGTAATGGAAACAGGAGAACCGTATACAACTGATCTCTATTTTTCGAATTATACAGATAGATTGATAATAACAAGTGCGCAGCCTCTTTATGATGAAAATCATATACTTCAGACAATTCTGAACCTGGACTTTATCTTTAATGAGCTTGTGAAGATGGAGACAACTATTGTAGAGGAACTGTTAGAAAGTACCTTTACTTATTAGGCCGGTAACTGTTGCCTTATCAGCTTAATTTAACTAGTATGGAACTCATGGAATTAACATTATCCGGAACCCTTAATAAGAAAGAGTTTGTCTACCCTGTCCGTGTTTACTTCAGCGATACTGATGCCGGCGGGGTAGTATACCATAGTCGATATCTTGATTTTGCTGAACATGCACGTTCGGAATTTATGCGGTATCTTGGAGGAAATCAGTCTGAGAAAATGAATGCCGATGGTACTGTGTTTGTGGTGCGGTCAATTACTGTTGATTTTATTAAACCGGCCCGATTGGATGATTTTCTTATTGTTCGATCGGAGATCGTGAAGTGTGCTAATATAATAGTTGTATTTCGACAGAAAGTAATGCTGGGTGATGAATTATTATGCAATCTTCAGGTTAAAGCAGGCTATATATCCCTGAGAGAAGGTCGCCCTGTACCTATGCCCAAAGAGTGGAAAAACCGGATTCTTCCTCTTGTTGTTTGAGTTGGAAGATTGATTTTTGTATTTTTTTCTTTATAACAGGAGAAAATACGTATACAATGAATTTAGGTTCTTAAATGAAAAAAGTGGATAAAATTCTTGCGACAATTATATTATCTATAGTATTCATATTCTGCTCCTATCAATTATTTTTATGGGGCGGGATACTATTTGACCTCCACCTTAATGCCATGGCGTTAACAGGGATTACGGTTGGGTTTCTGTTCTGTTTTATTTGGCTCCGGGATATCGTGAGGAATTTATACACACAGAGCCGGTTTTTTTTAATCGTCTTTTATCTTGTTAGCTCTGCGGTACTTTTTATTCATATGAGAACTTTAACCATTCCTCTTCTGATTTTCGCCGTTTTTGCTGGATTGTATACAGGGAGAAGAGTAGGGTTTGAGGACGGAGTAGAGATCGACTTAAAGCGTGCTCTCAAAAAAGCAGCACTTTTTTCAGAATTAGTACTTCTTGTTTATTATTTGATAGGTGTTTTTACTGTCCTTTCATCGTTTGAATTTGTAAATGGCATAAATCTTATGCTGCATTTTTCTATTGATGTAACTAGCAGTATTCTCCGGGTCATTATAATAGTTGGAGGGGCTCTATTGCTGCCCCTGAACTATTTTCTTGTTATCTGGTCTGGAAGATTTGCGTATTATATAAGATCCGAATAATAGACCTACCCGAAAGTAAGGCGATTTCTGCCGGAATGTTCATAAATAATAGGTGTCAGACACCTAATACACACCTCCCTCCGAAGATGGAGCGTTTTTCCATTATATATGTGTTATATGAGAAATGCCACAATGAAAGTTAATGTTTTGTTTCCATAATAGCTAAAGTTTCCTGAATCTTGATGATGCAATGGTGAGCAAGGGTGTTTGGTTGTAACAATAAATCAAAATATATGTTACTGTTTACATAGCTTAAACAACGGATGTGTAGATGAATAATAAAAAAAAAACAGTTTTTCTTATAAGTATTCCTGTTCTGGTTTTTATACTTTCACTTGTAGTTGCTGGGTGTGATTTGTTTAATTTTGATAAACCGGCAACTCCGAAATCCTGGACAATAATGGTCTGGCTTGATGGGGATAACAACCTGGATAATGCGGCAAAAGAGGATTTTCATGAAATGGAAGCCGGTCTGTATGCCGCGATACAATCAGATCCCGATATTCAGGATCATTTGAATATCATTATTCAATACGATGGACTCGTTGCTGACAGTTATGGAAGATTTGTTATACAACCGAGGGATATTGATCCTGATGGTGATGTTAGCAATCTGTTCTACGGTAAAATCTCCGACAGTTTGACTACTGAACCGAATATGGGAGATGCTTATGAACTGCAGGATTTTATTCAATACACAAAATCAAATTATCCGGCTGATCATTATGCACTTATTCTCTGGAATCATGGCGGTGGAGTACGGTCGATAAGCAGCAGTACTGCCAGCAGGGAGATATGCCAGGATGAAACGAGTGGTGATTACCTCTATATCGGGGAAATTAAAGATGTGCTTATAGAAACTGATAGTGTGGATTTTCTAGGAATGGATGCCTGCCTTATGGGGATGACGGAAATTGCCTATGAGTTCCGGCCGGGAATCGGGGATTTTGGGGCACAGACGATGACTTTTTCTCCTGCCGAAGAACAGGGCGATGGGTGGGAATACCAGAAAATAATTAACCGATTTAGGGGTACTGGTTATCTGGATGAAACCGGTGATGTCTGTTTTAATATTGAGGATCTGACAGCTGCAGATTTTGCTCGAATCATTGCAAAAGAGTATGAGGATGCTTTTTCTGAACTACCAGGCGAAACCCAGACTGCAGTGGATTTGACAAAGATCTCTGCTGTTAAGAGTACTGTTGATGAACTTGCTGGACTGTTGGCAGATGATCCCTCCTATAAGGGTGCAGTTGAGGATATCAGGGGTTCTGGCCCAGATTCCGAACTTATGCATTATTTTGATATATCCTCAAGGTATGAGTGGGAAAATTATGCGAGTTTTGATTTGTACGATCTGGCATGGCGTATTCGCGAAAATCCCGTTTTCACCGATATAATCCAGGATAAAGCTGATAAACTAATGATTGTAATAGAGGATGC
>JAGLNY010000249.1 GCA_023139255.1 Spirochaetales bacterium | reverse complement strand
TTGCATAAATATACCAAAACACATTAGGAAAATGTATGAACAGCACCTTCCTTATACTTTCAGACGGCTCGGTTTATCCGGGAACATCCTTCGGCAGCCCCGCTGTTTCGGTTTCTCAGTTGTCAACACCTAATATTGACCACCAATCTGCTGGTGAAGTGGTATTTAACACAAGTATGACCGGATACCACGAAATTATAACAGATCCCTCCTATACCGGACAACTTGTACTGATGACATATCCCCATATTGGCAATTATGGGACGGATTCATTGTGGAACGAATCGGGACCTGAACCCGGAACCCGAAAAGCAATAAAAGTAAAAGGATTGATTGTCAGGGATTACTATGCTGGACCCTTACCTCCCGGAAGAGAAAGCCTGCATCAATTCATGACAGAAAACGGAATACCTGGAATTTCAGGAATTGACACACGAAAACTTACCCTCAGCCTCCGGGACGAGGGAAGCCGGAACGGGATAATTGTCCAGGCTGCATCCGGAACTATATCAGATAAAGAAGTTGAAACAGTTATCGAGTGTCTTAAGCTGCAGCCGGAAATGGCCGGCCAAAATTTATTGGGGGACGTCGGAATTACTGAAATTCGAGAAATCTCTCAACCGCTGGATACTGATAACAATAATAATACATCACTCCATTTCGTACTGCTGGATTGCGGAATCAAAGCTAACATTGTGAGGGAATTTGAAAAACGCAACATCAAGATTACCCTACTTCCTTCTGATACAAATTATGAGAAAATCATCTCCTTTTCCCCGGATGCTCTCATGATCTCAAATGGACCAGGAGACCCGGCTGTCCTCTATAAACAGATTGAACTATTGAAAAAATGTATTGGGAAAATGCCCCTATTCGGGATTTGTCTTGGCCATCAGCTGATTTCACTCGCCTTAGGCGCAGAAACTTACAAAATGAAGTTTGGGCATCATGGCGGGAATCATCCAGTGCGGGATGAATATACCGGAAAAGTCTGTGTAACATCCCAGAATCATGGGTTTGCGGTAGACGCAAAAACCTTGCCGAAAGATGTAGATATCTGGTTCACCAACACGAATGACAACTCCGTAGAAGGAATTTCACATACCAAACTACCGATCATGTCTGTCCAGTTTCATCCTGAAGCAGCACCCGGTCCGATGGATGCCAACTGGATATTTGATTCATATATTTCGCGTGTACGGTCACACCTGAATACGTGATTATCATCCAAATTACAAGCATTTTGAGCACAGGGAGAGGATATGCCTGCCAGAACAGATATACAAAAAATACTCATAATCGGAAGCGGACCTATAGTTATTGGTCAAGCGTGCGAGTTTGACTATTCAGGAACCCAGGCCGTAAAAGCCCTTAAGGAAGAAGGCTACCAGGTTATTCTTATCAACCCTAATCCGGCGACAGTTATGACAACCCCGGGAACGGCTGATGCCATCTATATGGAACCCTTAAAACCTGAATACGTAGAGGAGATTATTAAGAAAGAGCATCCCGATGCAATCCTGTCAACTATGGGCGGACAGACAGGGCTAAACCTGACACGGGAACTTCACAAAAAGGGTATCCTGGAAAAATACGGTGTAGAGATTATCGGGGCTGGGATTGAATCAATTGAGCTGGCTGAGGATCGTGGGAAGTTTAAGGAAGTCGTTTCCGGACTTGGCCTCGAATCCCCTGTATCGGTTCTCACAAAATGTATAGAAGATGCTGTAGAGTTCAAGAAGTCTATCGGACTCCCCCTAATTATCAGACCAAGCTATACACTAGGCGGTATGGGCGGCAGTATAGCATATGAAGAAGAAGAATTTGAGGAATTGGTAGAAAAAGCCCTGAATGAGAGCCCCGTAGGTGAAGCCCTGATCGAAGAGTCCCTAATTGGCTGGAAAGAGTTTGAGCTTGAGGTTATGCGTGACAGAAATGACAATGCTATCATCGTTTGTTCAATTGAAAATATTGATCCTATGGGCGTCCACACTGGCGACAGCATTACCATAGCCCCCATCCAAACACTCTCCGATCGGGAATATCAGCATATGAGAACAGCTGCTATCAACATTCTCAGGGCAGTAGGTGTTGACTGCGGCGGAAGTAATGTGCAGTTTGCCATGAAACCTGATTCAGACAGAATGGTCGTCATTGAAATGAATCCCAGAGTTTCCCGCTCCTCAGCACTGGCGAGTAAAGCCACAGGTTTTCCCATCGCACGATGTTCGGCAAAATTAGCCGTTGGGTACACCCTTGATGAGGTACTTAATGAAATAACCGGGCAGACAGTCTCATGCTTTGAGCCGGCACTGGACTACTGTGCCGTTAAAGTCCCCAGATTTGAGCTGGAAAAATTTCCAATGAGTTATTCTGCCCTTGGAACACAAATGAAAAGCGTAGGCGAATCTCTGGCAATAGGCAGAACATCACTTGAAGCTCTGAATAAGGCAATCCGTGCAATTGAACGCACTTTTGACGGACTGGAAGAACTATCAGGGTATGCAGATGATGTAGTGAGAAAAATCCTGAATTCAGCCCACCCGCTGAGAATATTCGCAATATACACCATGATAAAAAATGAGCCGGACATAGATATCGAAAAACTTTCTGAGAAAACCGGTTTTGACCGGTGGTTTCTCTATCAGATGAGCAAACAGGCTCTACTGGAAAGCGAGCTTGCAAATACTGCGGGAATTGGCACTCAATTACTAATGAACGCCAAAAAAGCCGGGTTATCTGATAAAAGGATTGCATCTCTTTCCGGTTCCTCCGAACAGGAAATCATCGCACTTAGGGAATCCTGCGATATACATCCCTGCTACCATTTTGTAGACACGTGTGCTGGTGAATTTGAGGCACGTACTCCCTATTTTTACTCAACCTATGGTGAAATTGACGAGGGAGGAAGTGTCGGTGAAAATGGGATAATCATCCTTGCAAGCGGACCTAACAGAATAGGCCAGGGACTTGAATTTGACACGTGCTGTACTATGGCATCGTTGGCTTACCGTGAGTTGGGGATGAAAACCATCCTGATAAACTCCAACCCGGAAACTGTTTCCACAGATTATAATATTTCCGATAGGCTTTACATGGAGCCGTTAACCCCGGAGCATGTAATTGCAATCATGAAAAAAGAACAGGTTAACAAAGTCGTTATTCAACTGGGAGGACAAACCCCCTTGAACATGTCAGAAGCACTCAAGGATGCAGGAGCTGAAATTATTGGTACACCGGTGAAAAGTATTCATGAGGCTGAGGATCGTGGAAAATTCTCAGATCTCATAACTCGTCTCAGCCTGCGTCAACCGGAAAATAGAATGGCCGGTTCCATTGAGAAAGTAGGAATCTGTGCACATGAACTCGGATTTCCGGTTTTACTCCGCCCTTCATTTGTTCTTGGCGGCCGAAGCATGTTTATAGCATATAACGATAGTGAGCTGGAAGAGTTTCTGAGTCGTGGGATTACGGTTTCTGAAGCAGCCCCGATATTAGTTGACCAGTTCCTGGAAGATGCTTTTGAGTATGATCTTGATGCTGTTTCAGATGGATATAATGTATATATTGGGGGAATCATGCAGCATATAGAAGCTGCTGGAGTTCATTCGGGTGATTCAGCCTGTGTGTTCCCGCCATATAAATCTTCCCCGGAAATCCTCGAAGAGATGAAACATGCTGCCGTCTCCATAGCACGTGAAATTGGCGTTGTTGGATTCCTGAATATTCAATTTGCAGTAAAAGATGAAATTCTCTATATCCTGGAGGTAAACCCGAGGGCTTCCCGTACAGTTCCATTTTTATCTAAAGTCTCTGGTGTCGACCTGGTCGATACAACCGTCAAACTTTGGCAGGGAATTGACCTTAAGCAGCAGGGTCTTGTCGGTGATAATGGCGTGGGTGAAGGCTTCTGTATTGTAGGCTGGGCTATAAAGGAAGCAGTATTCTCATTTGACAGGTTTTCTAATATTGACCCTGTGTTAGGCCCGGAAATGCGATCTACAGGAGAAGTTATTGGAATTGGCAGCAGCTTCGGTGAAGCATTTGCAAAATCGCAGGCTGGATCAGGAAGTCGTCTTCCCTTGTGCGGCCGTGTCTTTATCTCAGTTAATAAGAAAGATCGACAGACAATTATCCCCATAGTAAAAAAACTTCAACAGATGGGATTCGAGATTGCAGCAACCAAAGGAACAGCCAGGGATTTATATGAAGCCGGTATAATGAGTGAAGTGGTTATGAAGGTTCATGAGGGGCATCCAAATATTGTTGATAATATTAGGAAAAAAAGGGTGGATCTTGTACTTAATACGCCAATGGGATGGTATGCAAAAAAAGGTGATGATGAAATCAGGACAGAAGCAATGCGGATGAAGGTTCCCTATTCAACCACTACCAGTGCTGCTGCGGCTGCGGTTGAGGCAATTGAATACTTAATCCAGAGCAACCCGAGTGTATCAGCCTTGCCGGAATTGAGTAATCTAAAAAAGTAATCTTACACATCTATCGCTTCAGAAAATATTCTGATCCGATTCCTTCCCTCTTTTTTCGCCCGGTACATAGCCCGGTCGGCACGCTTAAGTGCTTCGGTAATATCATCTTCATCTTCACCCAGCTTGCTTATGCCAATACTCACAGTAACCGTTACAGCCGAATCATGAAAAAATGTTTTTGATTCTTCTGTTTTCAGCCGAATCCTTTCTGCAATAGATTTTACAGATTTAATATTGGCTTCTGCCAGAACAACGGCAAACTCTTCCCCTCCAAGCCTGCCGATAACATCATTGCTTCTTAAGCAGATTTTAAGTGTATTGGCAAATTGTCTCAGGCTATTGTCTCCCGCGTGATGGCCAAAATTATCATTTATTTGCTTAAAATGATCCAGATCCATCATTATAACAAAAATTTGAGAATCTTTTTCTTCCCTGACTCTTTTCATCTCCAAATACGCCAGTTCAAAAAAACTTCTTCGGCTAAGAAGTCCGGTAAGAGTATCAACCCTTGCCATTTTTCTAAGCTGTCTACTCTGTCGATCAAGAGTTTCGAACGCATTTTTCAGCTTTGTAATATCAAAGGCGATCCAGACAACTTTCCTTTTTTCTCCCCTCTCGGTTGCTATAGGAGAGATATGAGCCTCAACCCAACGCAGTCCTGTTGGACCCGGCTGCCCCTCATACCCGGATATTTCGCTGGGGTCTATGGAATACTCAAAGGTTACAAGCAATTGTGTCTCCACAGCCTGCTTGATTTTATCAAGAAGAGTATCTGCCAGCTTTATGCTCATTACTTCATGCATTTTCTTGCCGATTAAATGCCGGGCATCATGATATTTTTCTCTATCCATACCACCCAGAACATCAAGATACGTACCGTCTTCATCATACACAAAGAACGGCTCAGGAACAGCTGAAAGAACTCCCTCAAGTAATGTGTTCTCATTTAGTTTAACGGCAGCACTCTCTTTTTTAATCATCAACTACTCCTGCACTTCAGCAGATCCATGATGATGGACATCCACCTGTGGAAAAGGAATCTCTATGCCTGCTTCATCAAATGCATACTTTATCATCTGATTTAATGCATAAAATATTTTCCAGTAATCTTTTTTATTTACCCAGGGCCTAACGGCAAAATTCACCGAGGAATCACCCAGAGAAAAAACCTCAATAATTGGTTCCGGTTCAGAAAGTATCTCCGGTAATTTTGCAAATTCCTGTTTAATGATATCTTTTGCCTGTTTGATATCAGATCCATAGGATATCCCGAATATCATATCTATCCTTCTCGTATCCAGTGCACTGAAATTGGTAATCGGTTTTCCCCAGACAACCTTATTAGCCATGACAATTTTCTTGTTATCAGGAGTATGCAATGTAATAGATATCATGTCCATATCCTTAACAGTACCGCTTACCCCGCCAATATCAACATATTCACCAATCCCAAATGGTTTATTCAGGGAAATCATAACACCGGACAGCATATTCCCGATAGTTTCCTGGAATGCGAACCCAAGGATAAATCCCGTTACTCCCAGCCCTGCTATCAACGGGCCGATATCTATACCAAACTGCCCAAGAATTATTATTATTGCGATTCCCCACATAATTTTCCGTAAAACGTTAACGGAAAATTTTTCCAGAATTTCAGAGACTTTACCACTTCGTTTAAGGGCGGCTTTGAGGCCTTTCAACACCACTGATATGACTATCTTTGCCGCTATGAGAACTATGATAGAAACGATAAAATTTGTCGCTAGTTCCATCCCGTTTTCCAGCAGCCACGTGTATATGTTTTTCAATAAAGTAAACTCGTTTTCCATTGCTCCTCCCCTATTACAATATTAAAGAAAGCTCTTTCAAGTTTTTTTGTTCAATTCATTATTGCGTAATATTCGTCTGGAATCAACCATAATAATTCTGACTGGTCCAGGGACGGTGACTGGTCCAGGGACGGAGGAAGGAAATGGGAGAC
>JAGLNY010000248.1 GCA_023139255.1 Spirochaetales bacterium | reverse complement strand
TACCATTTTGGCAGCTACCGTTCAGGAAGAGGTGGGTACCCGGGGAGCTGCAGTCCTCGCAAATTATATTGATGCTGATATTGCGATAATTGTTGAGGGTGCCCCTGCAGACGACCTGCCGGGAGGACCGATAAATCCCAAAACCTCTGTACGGAACGGTGCACATGTACGTATTTTTGATCCTACCATGATTGCACATCGCGGACTTCTCAAATTTGTTCGTGATACTGCAGTAGAAAACGGAATACAGATACAGGAGACTATAAGAAAAGGCGGCGGGACTGACGGAAGAGAACTGCATCTTGCTGGACGAGGGATACCATCAATAGTTACCGGAGTTCCTGTCAGATATGCCCATAGTCACAACTGTCTTATTAGTATTGACGATTTTTATCAGTTGGTTGATTTACTTGAAGCTCTCTGCATGAATTTCAATAAGAATACATGGGATCAGATCTCAGGTTGCTGAATCCTGAACAAAATTCGAACAAATTTTGTTCTTAGAAATTTTTGTTTGAAAAATTTCACATAATTCTGATAACGGCAATTAGCTCACAACTCTTTTTGTGTTAAGAATATGCATGCTACGCAAGCCTCCATATAGTGTTATTTCCAGTAAATATAGAACAACCACACAAAATATAGCGTTATTTTTATCCTATTTTTTCAAAATATCTTGCAGTGTACAGGATATTGGAGTATGCTAATATGCGCCGCTTTTGATGACTGATATATTTCGATGATGCATTCTGACAATTTATCATTTTTTAGTACAAACGGTTATGCAGACTCCCGGGAGGAAATTGTGGATCATAAAAAAAGTAGTTTAAAGCCTTTAGGGAGAAAAATCTTCTTTGACAGGTATGCCCTGAAAGATACTACAAAAAAGTCCCTGAAACTTAAGGATCTTGTTGTGGCTGTCAGCAACCATCAAACCGGGCAGAGAGAAATCGGGGTTATTGAGGAATTCCTGGAAAATGATTCAGTTTTAATAAAACTGGAAGACGATTCCGAAATAGTATGCAGCATCAATCATCTGGATAAACCGATGGAAACAGAGCCGGAACAAATGCATAAACGCGTAGCTGCAGGTATAGCCGGGCAGGAAAAAGGTGAACAGTGGGAGATAGAAGCCTGGGAAAAGCATTTTGAGTGGCTGCTTGATGACTGGAAGTTTGTTCCCGGAGGACGGATTTTAACAGGGGCCGGTACCGACCAGAATTTAACCTACTACAACTGCTATGTAATCCCCTCCCCGAAAGACAGCCGGGGCGGCATAATGGAAACTCTCGCGCAAATGACTGAGATAATGTCACGCGGTGGCGGAGTTGGAATGAACCTTGCGTCGCTGCGTCCCCGCCATGCGTATGTAAAGGGTGTAAACGGACGATCAAGCGGGTCGGTTTCCTGGGGCGCGTTGTACAGTTTTGTAACAGGTCTTATTGAACAGGGAGGCAGCCGGAGAGGTGCCTTGATGCTGATTCTTGATGTGTGGCATCCCGATATCCTTGATTTTGTTAACAGCAAACGGGAAATGGGAAAGATCGAAAACGCAAATATCAGTGTGGGCATTACAGATGATTTTATGAAAGCTGTCAGGGAGGACCGGGAATGGACAACCTGTTTCCCTGATACCACCGATCTGGATTATAACACTCTCTGGGATGGTGATATAAACACATGGAAGAAAGCCGGTAAAAAAATAGTAGAGTATAAGACCCTGAAAGCCAGGGATATATGGGACAGTATAATAAAAAGTGCATGGGTCTCAGCAGAACCCGGTCTCTTTTTTATAGACCGGTATAATCACATGAGCAATTCCTGGTATTACTCCAGCATTCGCTGTACCAACCCGTGTGGTGAGCAAGGGCTCCCCCCATGGGGTGTCTGCAATCTGGGATCGATAAATCTCTCTGTTTTTGTCAAAAACGGCAAAGTGTTATGGGATGATTTGAAGAAGACCGTTCATTATGCTGTCAGGTTCCTGGATGATGTTATAGATGACACCCCGTATTTTTTTAATGAAAACCATGAGAGGCAGCAGTCTGAAAGACGGATTGGACTTGGGACTATGGGACTGGCGGAAATGCTGATCAGGCTTAGGATTGGATATGGAAGCGATGAATCACTGATATTTCTTGATAAACTCTATAAATTCATCTGTGTTGAAGCGTACAGGGAAAGCGCGAATATAGCTGAGGAAAAAGGAAACTTTCCATTATTTGATGCAGAAAAATTTCTGCAGAGTGGTTTTATGAAACAAATGCCGGAAGAAATCCGTGATTTGATAAGAAAAAAAGGAATGAGGAATGTAACTCTCCTTACCCAGGCGCCAACCGGAACTACAGGTACCATGGTTGGGACAAGCACAGGAATAGAGCCCTACTATTTCTGGGAGTGGGAACGTGTCGGGAGAATGGGATCACATATAGAGCGTGTTGATGTGTACGCTGAATGGCTCGCCGAACATGATGGGGAAGAGATGCCTGATTATTTTGTGTCAGCCATGGATCTATCCCCCGATGGACACGTGAAAGTCCAGGCAGCAATACAGAGATGGGTAGATTCCAGCATCTCAAAAACCGGTAACACCCCGGCTAACTATACTGTTGAGGAAACCGGAAAATTATATGAGCTCATGTACGATCTGGGTTGCAAGGGTGGAACAACATATAGAGATGGTTCCCGGGAAACCCAGGTGCTGAACAAAATGGATGATGATGACGAGGTTATGGATGAACCGGTTGTAATTGATATTAAGCCGCGGGTTCGCTCGACAGTTTTGCGCGGAACCACTTATCGTAAAGTAACGCCCATCGGGACAGCGTATATTACCATAAATTCTGACGGGAAAAATGGTGGGGATCCATTTGAGGTCTTTGTGAATGTGGCTAAAGTCGGGTCAGATGTTGCAGCGGATGCTGAAGGTCTTGGCCGGCTAGTCAGCCTGGTACTCAGGATGCCAAGTCCGCTTACCCCGATGCAGAGGGCAGAAAATGTTATTGCCCAGCTTCGCGGGATCGGTTCGGGACGTCAGACAGGATTCGGGAAAAACAGGGTAATGAGTCTTCCTGATGCCATAGCACAGGTTCTTGAGGAACACATTGGTTCGGATCAGGTGAATCATGAATATCCGCAGCTCCCGGATGAAGAAGATGAGAACCAGAAAAAGCAGTACGATTTAACGTTCAGCGCAAAAAAAGAATCAGTGGAGAAAATGGCAATACAATCAGATATTTGCCCTGTTTGCGGCAATGCGACTTTCTTGAATATTGAGGGCTGCAAAAAATGTATTTCCTGCGGCCACAGTGAATGTTGATGCTCAAAGTACGTTGATTTTCAAAGTACGTTGATGCTTAAAGTACGCTGATTGAGATTACTCGTAATAAACTTCTGATAAAAATTAAAAACTCATGATATAATCATCAGTAAAGTTGTGAATTTCAGTCTTTTAATGAGTAGATCCGGAGGATTCAGTGAAAATACAGAAACAACAAGCTATGCGCAATGTATTAAAGGGGCTAACCCCGCTCTGTCTGGCTGCAATTTATTTCTATGGGTGGCGGTTTACTGCAGTCCTTGCAGTTGTGGCGGCCGCCGGCGTGTTGAGCGAGTATGTACTGGCGAAAAAATACGGGCTTCAAATGACGGAATCGCTGTTTGTTTCAGTACTTCTGTTTTCCCTCTCCCTGCCGCCCGGCATCCCGCTCTGGATTGCTGCTTTGGGAATTGTTTTCGGTATAGTTTTCGGAAAAATGGTTTTTGGCGGGTTCGGGAGAAACATATTCAACCCCGCAATAACTGCCCGTGCATTTGTGTACATCAGTTTCGGGGTGCCGATGACAAGCAAGTTCCTGCCGACCCTTCCCGGCCCGGACAGCTGGTTTCCCGGCGGGTTTGCACACTGGCTTTCTCCTCTGGACAGTGTTTCCAGCGCGACCCCGCTTTTCACAAAATCAGCCGACCTTTTCAACCTGGCTTTCGGTTTTATACCGGGAAGCTTTGGTGAGACCGCTGCAGTCCTGGTCGTAATTGGCGGCTTGTACATAATTATTAAGAAAGCTGCTAACTGGAGACTGACAGTTTCGGCAATTGCCGCTTTTCTGATAATGCAGACCATTTTCTGGCTGGCAGGGATTCGGGATACAGTAGACCCTCTGTACGCGCTAATAAGCGGCAGTTTTCTGCTTGGAGCCTTTTTTATGATAACCGACCCGGTATCAGCATCTCAGACCACGAATATCGGGCGGTGGATATACGGTGCCTTTTTCGGGGTCCTTACCGTACTCATCCGCGTGTTCTCCATTTGGCCGGAAGGCATCACCTTTGCAATATTATTATCAAATATGTTCGCTCCCTTACTGGATTATTACCTTAAAGAACGGAAAAAGAGAAAAGGGGCATCTGCATGAAAAAAGAGAGCTTTTTTTTCAAGCGGGTATATCCTTTGCTGTTTATGCTCATTATTACTGCTCTCTGTATAAGTATTACTGCCGGGTTATATCTTTCCACTCAGGAGCGGGTATCTGCAAACGAGAGTCTGTTTCTGAGAAAAACCATACTGGAAGCAGCCGGGGTAGAGTACCCGGATGATTTCATAAAAATCTCTGAATTGTATGAATCATCAGTCCGTGAGAGTGACGGTATCTATTATGTCACAGACAGCAATGGCGATCTGGTCTATGTCCTGCCGTTCTCAGGACCTGGGCTCTGGGGAACCATCAACCTCATGATTGGGTACAACAGCAGATTGGATGCCCTGACTGGAATAGGAATTGTCAGCCAGAATGAGACACCCGGTCTTGGTGCCAGGATTGAGGAATCCTGGTTCAAACAGCAGTTTGCAGGTAAATGGGGGCCATTTACGTTAGTTGAGGAAGGAACGGCTGACCAGCCGGATGAAATAGACGGAATTACCGGAGCCACCAGGACATCCAGAAGTATACAATTGATTCTAAACAAGGCCGTTGCCGAAGGTCCGGCAATAGTGAAGGGGGAGTAGTATGGCTAGAGGCATGATAAGAAAAACATTCTTAACACCCCTGGGGAAAGAGAACCCGGTATTTATTCAGGTATTGGGAATCTGTTCAACCCTGGCTGTAACCAATAAACTTGAGAACACTGTTGTTATGACCCTTGGGGTTATGTTCACGACGGCTTTATCAAGTTTTGTTATCTCACTTATAAGAAAACTTATCCCACCAAGGATACGGATGATGGTGGAGACGCTGATTATAGCCACTTTTGTTATTATCGTCGATATTGTGCTCAAAGCGTTCCTTCCTGATATCTGGAAACAGCTAGGGCCGTATGTGGGATTGATTATTACCAACTGTATCATAATGGGCAGGGCTGAGGCGTTTGCCTTGAACAATAAGCCCGGATTATCCCTGATTGACGGATTATCGTCAGGTCTGGGGTATGCGTATGTACTCCTGATTATTGCCTTTTTCCGTGAACTGCTGGGAACCGGCTCACTTTGGGGTGTCCGGATCCTGGGCAGCTGGTGGACAAACTGGTCTGTTATGATCATGCCTCCGGGAGCCTTTTTCATGCTGGCCATCTTTATCTGGGTGGTTAAAGAAGCCTTTATTAAGAAGGAGGAGAGCAAATGAACAGTGCAGTATATCCGATAGCAGTATTTTTTGCTGCGGTTTTTACCAATAACATCCTGCTGACAAATTATCTCGGGATGTGCTCCTTTCTCTCTGTATCAAGGGAAATAAAGACATCTGTGGGGCTTGGAATTGCGGTAACCTTTGTTATGGCGACAACAACCATCCTGAACTGGCTGGCTTATAACTTTATACTGCTGCCGTTTCAACTGGAATATCTCAGGTTTATCGTGTTTATTATCATAATTGCCGCTTTTGTACAGCTGATTGAGATGATTATCGAGCGTGTGAGTGAAGGACTGTATGCGGCTCTCGGGATTTTCCTTCCTTTGATAACGGTAAACTGTGCTATTCTTGGTGTCAGCCTGTTTATGGTGATCAGGGATTACAACCTGATAACATCATTTTTCTATGGGCTGGGAAGCGGACTTGGCTGGTTTCTGGCAATTATGGCTATGGCCGGGATACGGCAAAAGCTTACACGGGCAAAAGTACCCCCGGGACTCGAGGGTGCAGGAATAACCCTGATAATTGCCGGGATGATGGCACTAGCCTTCATGGGCTTTTCCGGGATGATCAACATTACCTAATGAGGAGAGACGAATGCTGACAACATTACTCATCAGTGTAGGGATAATCTCTGCTGTAGCAGTATTTCTTTCCCTGCTCATGGTGATTGCCGATGCTACAATCGGTAACTACGGTAACGTCCTGATAAACGTTAATAACGGCACAAAGGAACTGACGGTTCCCGGAGGGCAGCCGCTCCTGAAAGTGCTCACAGAGGAAGGTATATTTATTCCCTCTGCCTGCGGGGGAAGAGGTTCCTGTGGATTGTGTAAGGTCAAGGTTGTAGAGGGCGGTGGACAGATTCTGCCGACAGAACTTCCCTGGCTTTCCGAGGAAGAGAAAAAGGAAAATATCAGACTTTCCTGTCAATTTAAGGTTAAAAATGATCTCTCTATCCAGATACCTGAGGAGCTGTTTCTTGTTAAGCAGTATACTACTGTTGTTACACGTATTAGGGATTTGACCCATGATATCAAGGAAATCCGACTGAAGCTGCTGGATTCGCAGGGAATTGAGACAAAAGCAGGACAATTTGTCCAGTTTCAGGTGCCAGTGTACGAGCTTACCGACGAACCGGTATATCGTGCCTATTCCATTGCTTCCGTACCGAGTGATAGTTCCCATATTGAACTTGAAATCCGCCTGGTTCCTCATGGGATATGTACAACCTATGTGCATACATACCTGAAAGAGGGTGATGAGGTCCTGGTAAACGGACCGTATGGGGACTTTTATCTCCATGAATCCGACCGTGAGATCATTTGTATTGCCGGGGGTTCCGGTATGGCCCCGATCAAATCAATACTCCTTGATATGCAGGATAAAGGATCCAGGCGGAAAGTAACCTATTTTTTTGGGGCAAGGTCAGCTAAGGATTTATTTCTTATTGATGAAATGAAAGAGCTGGAGGGTAAACTGGAAGGTAAACTGGAAGCGTTCACCTTTGTTCCGGCACTGAGTGAGCCGGAAGAAGATGACAACTGGGAAGGTGATGTCGGTCTGATTACAGACGTTGTTGCCAGGCATGTTAAGGATGGGTCGAACGCTGAAGCCTATCTGTGCGGGAGCCCGGGGATGATTGATGCCTGTATAAAGGTTCTTTCTGCATGCGGAGTACCTGAAGAACGTATTTATTTTGATAAATTCTAAAATTGACCCGGGAGTATAAATTATGAAACAGTCTATTCAATTAACACGAATTCAGGAACAAATGAAGCCGGGTATAATAACTCTTGATGGTTTTTTGGGAACTGATACACGCAATTTGATCGATATCCTTGTTGAGGATGACGGTATTGTGAGACGCACCGGGCGTACTCACCGGGCTATTGCTGAGAAGATGAGCTACTATCGTGATAAAGGCAGTGAGGGTCTGGGTGAATTCAGGAAAGTGGATGACCATTTTGAGGTACGCGTTGATTCCGTAAGAGGCAAGCTCCCATCACCTTTCGGGGGTCCGGGGATGTATAATAAAGTTAATACTACTGTCAGGAACCTGAATTCAAACCGCGAAGTAACCTATACGGATCTTCATATCCATTTTGTTGGTGATCATGGGTTTTATGAGGGCGCAGAATCACCATACCGGCTGAATCCCGAGGACCTGATCATTGTGCTGGAAGTACCTGTTGAAGGATAGCACTGCGGTGAATAAAAGGGTTGGAAATTGATAATTGGACAACATTTGAATCGCAGAGGAGAGAAACATGAGTCTAGCTGATTTACTGGCAACAAAATCGCTCATCCTGATTGATGGTGCAATGGGCACTCAACTTGCTGAAGCAGGTTTGGAAATGGGCGGGCACAACTGTATTTTTCATCCAAAGGAAGTCCTGTCTGTTCATGAACAATACTCAAAAGCCGGATGTAATCTCCTGATTACAAACACACTTACGATGAATGGTATCTCCATTGACAAACATAAAATAGATGTGGATGTGAAAGAAGTAAATCTTTCCGGGGCACGGCTCGCGAAGGCTGCAGCAACCTCTGAACAGTATATTCTGGGAGATATCAGCTCTACCGGACAGCTTCTTGAACCCTATGGGGACTATTCGGAAGAACAGTTCTATACGACGTTTAAAGAACAAGCGGAATACCTTCTGGCAGGAGGGGTTGACGGCTTTATGATTGAAACTATGATGGATGCACGCGAAGCTTTATGTGCCCTGCGCGCTTGTCGGGATGTATCTCAATTACCAGTTCTCGTTACACTCTCTTTTCAGACCATCGACAAAGGTGGACGAACGCTTATGGGGAACTCGGCCAAAGAGATTGCCGTCGCCTTGGAAGAAGCAGGGGCAGCCGGAATCGGGGCAAATTGCGGAGATCTTGACCCGCACGAGACTGCCGTTATTGTGGGTATTATGAGGGAGTGTGTGGATTTGTCATTGATTGCACAACCTAATGCCGGCAAACCAAGTCTTATCGATGGGCAGACCGTTTACGATATGAGCCCCGAGGATTTTACCGAAGGAATTGCCGAATGCATCGCGGCGGGTGCAAGCATTGTCGGCGGCTGCTGCGGAACAACACCGGAACACATTCGCTGTGTTGCTGAATGGCTTCGCTGGAATACTTGCTGGAAACAGGAGGCATGAATGAAAGCTATAATAATAAGTGGAAGCAGAGATTGAATATTATTTTATCTATAAAGCTTCCAATAACCAGGTTGCTTCTCACCATACAAATCCGGAATAATAAACGATAAGCTGCCGTTTCAACTGTTGTATCTTAAACTCATTTTATGTATAATCGTACCGCTGATTATATCAAAAAACTTAAAAAAGTCATTTTCAAAATTATTGATTTTGTGAATGACTTTGGGTTAAATACATATAGCTCTGTATTAATACTGTACGACCCGAAAATAATCACAAACTACTAAAATTCATGGAGTGTTTTCATTATGAGTAACAAAAAAATGGTTACTATTGACGGGAATACCGCGGCCGCACACGTAGCATATGCTTTTAGTGAGGTAGCAGCGATATATCCTATCACCCCGTCATCCCCGATGGGTGAGTATACCGATTCCTGGGCAAGTACCGGGAAGCTTAATGTGTTCGGAAAAAAAGTTGATGTTATTGAGATGCAGTCAGAAGCCGGGGCTGCGGGTGCCGTACACGGCGCATTAAGCGGCGGGGCTTTAACCACCACGTATACTGCTTCCCAGGGTCTTCTTTTAATGATACCGAATATGCATAAAATTGCCGGTGAGATGCTGCCTACCGTTTTTCACGTTTCAGCCAGATCACTTGCATCACAGTCATTATCAATTTTCGGCGACCATTCAGATGTAATGTCAACCAGGAATACCGGGTTTGCCATGACCGCAGCTTCATCAATCCAGGAAACAATGGATATGGCTCTTGTTGCACATCTTTCTACGCTTAAGACCCAGGTTCCCTTTCTGAGTTTTTTTGACGGCTTCAGGACATCACATGAAATCCAGAAAGTTGAGGAGCTCTCTTTTGAGGATATAAAGAGCCTGATTGAGCCAAAATATATTGAGCAGTTCAGGAATCGCGGAATGCGGCCGGAAAACCCGGTGGTAAAAGTTGCTGCCCAGAACCCGGATGTATATTTCCAGGGCCGTGAAACTGTCAATAAATATTATGATGCAGTTCCTGCAATAGTCCAGGATTATATGAATAAGGTTGCTGAGCTGACCGGGCGAAGTTATCATCTCTTTGATTATGTTGGTGATCCCGAAGCGGAAAAAATCATCATCGCTATGGGTTCTTCCTGCGATACTATTGAGAAAGCAGTAGCATACATGAATGCCCGCGGTGAAAAAGTCGGTGCGATTAAAGTACGGCTTTACAGACCATTTTCAGTAAAAGACTTTGTAGTCGCAATACCGTCAACCGTAAAAAATATTGCTGTTCTTGACAGGACAAAAGAGCCGGGATCAATTGGTGAACCACTCTTTCTCGATACTGTGGCAGCACTTGCAGCCTCAGGAAGGGGAGATGTTAAGGTTATCGGCGGCAGATATGGATTATCAAGCAAGGAATTTACCCCTTCACATGTGAAAGCTGTATTTGACCATGTTGACGGCGAAGGTTTTCATGGGTTTACCGTGGGAATCAATGACGATGTTACCCATAAGTCAATCACCATTAATGAGGAGATAAATGTAGCACCGGAAGATGTAATTTCCTGTATGTTCTGGGGACTTGGCTCTGATGGTACAGTTGGGGCAAATAAAAATTCCATCAAGATTATTGGTGAGAATACCGATATGAATGCGCAGGCATACTTTGTATATGACTCAAAGAAATCAGGCGGTGTCACAACCTCTCACCTGCGGTTTGGCAAGAGCTCGGTGAATATGCCCTGGCTTATTGTACATGCAGATTTTGTTGCTTGCCATAACCCGGCATATCTTGGCCGGTATGACATGCTTGGTCCGCTGAAAAATGGCGGGGTATTTTTTCTGAACTCAGAGATTGACTCGTCTGAGGTTTTCGACCATCTTACAAAGGCTGATCAGCAGCTGATCATTGACCGGAAAATCAGGTTTTATAACATTAACGCTGTAAAAATAGCTGAAGAAGTTGGGTTGGGTGCTGCGAGGATCAATACTGTCATGCAAGCTGCTTTTTTTAAGATTTCCGGTGTACTTCCGGAAGATCAGGCAATTGAGCTTGTGAAGAATGCGATTAAGAAGACCTTCAGTAGGAAAGGTGAAGATATTATCAACATGAACTGGGCTGCAGTTGATGCTGCTTCCGCCGCGCTTGAGGAAGTGAAAATTCCTTCAGCTATCGAACACTCATATTTACCGCCAAAATTGATATCAGAGGATGCAGATTCCTTTGCTAAAGAAATTATCGAGCCAATTATGCATATGAAAGGTGACGATATTCCTGTTTCAAGCATGTCTTTCGATGGTACACTTCCACTTGGGACGGCTAAACTTGAAAAACGTGGAGTTGCACCGAGAGTGCCGAAATGGGTACCCGATGTTTGTATACAGTGTAACCAGTGTGTTCAATCCTGTCCGCATGCGGCGATCAGGGCAAAACAGATTGACCCGAAAGATGTGGAAACGGCTCCTGAAGGCTTTGATGTGCTTACGTCAAAAACCAAGAACGACCGTGACTTGCAGTTTAGAATCCAGGTATATACAGAAGACTGCCAGGGATGCGGCGTGTGTGTTGAGACCTGCCCTGCCAAGGTTAAGGCTCTTGTGTTCAGTACACTTGAAAGTGAGAGAGAAGACGGCCAGGTTGAGAAAGCCGCATACTTTGAAGCACTTGAAGATGATGTTTTGGACGGAATTGATGAATCAACCTTGAAAGGAATGCAGTTCAAGAAACCCCTGTTTGAGTTCTCCGGTGCCTGCGCCGGTTGTGGTGAGACCCCGTATGTTAAACTTATGACTCAGATTTGCGGTGAGCGAATTGTTGCGTCAAACGCTACAGGATGTTCATCAATTTATGGCGGGACATTCCCGACAATCCCCTATTGTACCAGGGCAGATGGACGAGGTCCTGCATGGGGTAATTCTTTGTTTGAGGATAACGCGGAATATGGTTTTGGTATGAGACTGGCTATTGACAGTAACCGTACCCTTCTTCGGGTTAAAGTTGATAAAATTCTTGAGCTGGGGACTACCCCGGAACTGACAGAAGCTCTCTCTTCCTGTGTCGATTTGTGGGAAGATACCACAGAGGCTGGTATCCGGGCCCAGAATAAGGTTGCAGGTGCTATCGATTCTGCTGCTGCAGCAACTTCCGGTGAAGCAAAAGAGATCCTTGATAAGATTAAGGAATTAAAGGACTACTTTGTTGATAAGAGTGTATGGATTATTGGTGGTGATGGATGGGCATATGATATCGGGTATTCCGGTGTTGACCATGTAATTGCTTCCGGGCGGGATGTAAATATTCTTGTTCTTGATACTGAAGTATATTCAAATACCGGTGGTCAGGCTTCCAAGGCAACCCCGATCGGTGCAGTTGCAAAATTCGCAAATGCAGGTATGACCCTGCCGAAGAAAAATATGGGATTTATGTGTATGAGCTATGGGCATGCATATGTAGCCTCAATCGCAATTGGCGCTAACAGGAATCATGCACAGAAGGCTTTGATAGAAGCGGTAAATTATAAAGGCCCATCTATCATTTTTGCCTATTCACCTTGTATTAATCATGGTATCGACATGAGCAAGTCACAGCTTGAGCAGAAATTGGCTGTTGAGGCTGGTTATTGGCCGCTTTACAGATTTAATCCGGAAGCTGAAGAGGGAAAGAAATTCTCCTGGGACACACGGGAACCGAAAAGTGATTACATTGAGTTTATCAAGACTGAACGTCGGTATACTGCTCTCTACAAAACTAATCCTGAACATGCTGATGAGCTGTTTGAGAAAGCGGCTGAAGACGCTAAAAAGAGGATGAAATTCTATAAAGACATGGGCGAAATTATGTAACGCTGAGTTTTTAATTGAAATGCACGAGGCCCTGCTTGTAATGAGCAGGGCCTTTTATAAGTGCGGGGTTGATTATTCTAATACGGAAAAATCATCCTGGG
>JAGLNY010000247.1 GCA_023139255.1 Spirochaetales bacterium | reverse complement strand
CGGGGGTCACTTCATATTGTCTAAGGCGATCTCTCTAAGGTTGCCGGAATCTATGTTAGCGCAAATCAAAGTAGAGGCAAACAAACGAGATATCCCCTATCAGTCACTGATGAAAATGTGGCTAAGTGAACATTTGCCACATATTGCATAGCGTTTCATCATTTGCAACTCATTTAAAATCAGCACAAAACCACCTAACACCTATTAACAGTATGCCTAGCATACAATTATTAGAAAAATACCTATTGACACTACTTGTAGCGGAGACAAATTGATATAAACCGTAATCTGGTGTACAATATTGGATCATGGATAAAGAAAAAAAATCTTCTGCAGTGGTATACGATGAAAGCAAAATAAAAACAATAAGTTCTCTCGACCATATTCGATTGAGAACGGGAATGTATATCGGCCGTCTTGGTGACGGATCAAATGTTGATGATGGAATCTATATTCTTCTCAAGGAGATAATAGATAACAGTATAGATGAATTTATCATGGGACACGGCAAGCGGATTGTCATAGAGACCCAGGAAAATATGGTAAAAGTCCGGGATTTCGGCCGCGGGATCCCGCTTGGAAAAATTATAGACTGTGTTTCCATAATTAATACAGGGGCGAAGTATAATGACGAAGTTTTCCAGTTCTCTGTAGGCTTGAATGGAGTTGGGACCAAGGCGGTAAACGCACTTTCCTCAAAATTCAGGGTAGCATCCTACCGTGACGGGAAATATGCAGAAGCGACATTTGAGAGGGGAAAGCTGCTTTCACAAAAAAAAGGGAAAAGCTCTCAGCCTGCAGGGACCCTGGTTGAGTTCGTCCCGGATGAGCATATATTCGAAGAGTATGAATTCAATTATGATTTTGTGGGCCAGCGAATTTGGAACTATGCATATCTTAACTCAGGTCTTACCCTGGAATTTAACGGGAAACCCTTTGCCTCAAGACGGGGACTGTTCGATCTCCTGAGTGAAGAAGTCGGGTCCGACCAGATCTACGATATTATTCATTATAAAGGTAAACAGCTGGAATTTTCTGTAACACATACAAATAACTACGGAGAAAACTATTTTTCCTACGTAAACGGGCAATATACCAGTGCCGGGGGAGCCCATCTTAGCGCTTTCAGGGAGGGTATCCTGAAAGGCGTAAACGAGTATTATAAAAAGAACTATTCAGGGGTGGATATCCGTGATGGTATTGCCGGTGCTATTGCCATAAAACTTATGAATCCGGTATTCGAGAGCCAGACGAAGAACAAGCTGGGAAACACTGATATAAGAGGATGGATTGTCCAGGAAGTTAAGGCGGCAATAATCGATTTTCTTATGAAAAACAGTGTTTCTGCAGATAAACTTTCAAATAAAATAATCAGTAATGAGAAACTCAGGAAAGAGCTGAATGATGTAAAGAAGGGTGCACGGGAGGCAGCAAAAAAAATCTCCCTGAAAATACCCAACTTAAAAGATTGTAAATTTCATCTGGGGGACACGAACAAAAAGGCTGAACTTACCACTGTGTTCCTGACTGAGGGACAGTCTGCATCAGGTTCAATGATATCGGCAAGGGATGTCTTCAGCCAGGCGATCTTCAGTCTTCGGGGTAAAGTCCTGAATGTATACGGGAAAAAGCGAACCGAAATTTACAAAAACGAGGAACTCTATAACCTGATGATGGCACTCGGGATTGAGAACGGTGTTGACGGGCTTCGATATGAGAGAATTGTCATTGCGACTGATGCCGATTTTGACGGGTTTCATATCAGGAACCTGCTGCTGACCTTTTTCCTGAATTTTTTTGAGGATACCATACTCTCCGGGCATCTCTATATCCTTGAGACTCCTCTCTTCCGGGTGCGTAATAAAAAAGAGACCATCTACTGCTATAATGCTACGGAGCGGAATGCTGCCAGAAACAAATTGCGTGGTTCGGAAACAACCCGTTTCAAAGGGCTGGGAGAGATATCCCCGAAAGAATTCGGCCAGTTTATCGGTCAGGATATGCGTCTGGTACCGGTAAGTGTAAGGGCTATCCAGGATATAAAGAAAACCCTGGAGTTCTATATGGGAAAAAATACACCAGATCGCAGAACGTTCATCATGGAGAATCTTATATAATGGCTTATGCAAAAACACTATTTCAGAACAACTTCCTGGAGTATGCCTCATACGTTATTAAAGAGCGGGCAATTCCCGATATTGAGGATGGTCTCAAGCCGGTACAGCGGCGTATTCTGCATTCCCTCCTGGAGATGGATGACGGAAAATTCCACAAAGTAGCAAATGTTGTCGGTCACTGCATGAAATATCA
>JAGLNY010000246.1 GCA_023139255.1 Spirochaetales bacterium | reverse complement strand
GTTCATTCAGAGTTGGCAAAACATTGCATGGAAGATATCGATGCGGATTTTGTGAACAAAGTAAAAGAGGGAGATATCATAGTAGCTGATAAGAATTTCGGCTGCGGTTCTTCACGGGAGCATGCCCCGATAGCAATTAAGGCTTCCGGGATATCGTGTGTTATTGCATCGACTTTTGCCAGGATATTTTACAGGAACGCAATAAATA
Organism: Spirochaetales bacterium; assembly: GCA_023139255.1. GTDB lineage: Bacteria > Spirochaetota > Spirochaetia > JABMQR01 > JABMQR01 > JABMQR01. Next base: position 2,310 of record JAGLNY010000246.1, on the reverse strand, counting down.
TTGGGCTTCCCATCTTGGAATGTCCTGAGGCTGCTGCCGGTATATCGGTAGGGGATAAAGTAGAAGTTGATTTTGCCTCAGGTGAGATTGTAAATATCACGACCGGGAAAAATTGGAAAGCAGAACCGTTCCCTGAATTTATGCAGGAGATCATTAAGGCTGACGGGCTGATCAATTACATAAAAAAGGGCGGCATGGCGTAATCTGGAAGGCAAATGAGCCAATTTATAAAATTCAAAGAATTTTAAATATTGGCTTTTGAAGTTTTTGATTATAAATATGTAATATGTTACAATATAAGTAATTACACTCAATCAAAAACTTCTGACCTCAAGTGATGAGAATTGAAATTGTAAGGAGAGTGCAGAATGGCTGATAAACAATTAGTATATGTTGATGGTTCTTTTTTTGACAAAATGGACGCGAAAATTTCTGTCTTTGACCATGGATTGCTTTATGGTGATGGAGTATTCGAGGGAATCCGGGTCTATGACGGACGGGTCTTTAAGCTGAAGGAACATATAGACAGAATTTTCAATGCAGCCAAGGCAATATCCCTTAACATTCCGCTTCAAAAAGATGAAGTGACTGAGATAGTCCTGGAAACCTGCAGGAAAAACGGAATTTCAGACGGTTATGTCCGATTGGTAGTGACTAGAGGGTTTGGCGACCTTGGCCTTTCCCCCTTGAAATGCCCAAAACCCTCAATTATTTGTATCGCCGCAACAATAGCACTCTACCCGCCGGAATTCTACCATACTGGTCTTAAGGTTATTACCTCTACCGTGAGGAGAAACAAGGCAACAATTATTGATCCGCAAGTTAAATCACTAAATTACCTGAATAATATTCTTGCAAGAATCGAGGCGGATCGTCTGGGTGCACCGGAAGCATTGATGCTCACTGAGGATGGTCTTGTAGCTGAATGTACCGGGGATAATGTGTTTATTATAGTAAAAGGGGAGATCTGGACCCCGCCTATCCATATGGGAATCCTGGATGGTATCACCCGCAGTACGGTTATAGAGCTGGCTGTCGAAAGTGGGTATACAGTTAAGGAAAAAGAGTTTACAGCATTCAATATACTGACATCTGATGAGTGTTTTCTCACAGGGACTGCCGCTGAACTGATTGCTGTGACTGAACTGGACGGGAAAGTAATCGGGACCGGGAAGGCAGGGGCTGTTACACGGCATTTGCTTGAAGTGTTCCAGAATTATACGAAAACAAATGGTGAAAAGATATACTAAGCGGGGCTTTCCCAAATTTGCCTCAAGCGATAGAGATGCATAACAAGCATAAGAGCTGCATAAGGAGTTGGGTATGAAGATGAAAGGTTCACAAATAATTATAGAATGTCTGAAAGAGCAGGGGGTTGATACCGTTTTTGGTTTTCCCGGCGGAGCTGTCCTGAATATTTATGATGAACTATATAAACAGAGTGATAATATAAGACATATCCTGACTGCCCATGAGCAGGGAGCTGCCCATGCAGCTGACGGGTATGCACGGGCAAGCGGGAAGGTAGGAGTTTGCATCGCTACATCGGGACCTGGTGCGACAAACCTGGTTACCGGGATCGCAACAGCATATATGGATTCCTCACCAATTGTAGCTATTACCGGAAATGTCCCGGTACCGCTTCTCGGTAAAGACAGCTTTCAGGAAGTTGATATTGCCGGTATTACCATGCCGATAACCAAACACAACTATATTGTGAAGGATATCACTAAACTTGCTGATATTATGAGGGAAGCCTTTTATATAGCCCAGGAGGGGCGTCCGGGTCCTGTGCTTATAGATGTACCAAAAGATCTGACAGCTGCTGAGGCTGAATATGAGTATCAGGAACCGAAGCCTATTTCACGGCACAGCGAATTAATCAGCAAAGAGGATGTTGAGAAGGCTATTGAGCTGATTGAGGCTGCTGACCGTCCGGTTATCTACTGCGGCGGCGGGGCGATCAGGTCAAAATCCTCAAAGGAACTTATGGAATTTGTTGAAAAAATCCAGGCTCCTGTCGGTGTATCCCTGATGGGTAAAGGGGCATTCCCGGCAACCCATGATTTTTATACCGGCATGATTGGTATGCACGGATCCAAAGTATCTAATATGTCTGTTTCCCAAAGCGACCTGCTTATTGTTATCGGGGCAAGGTTCAGTGACCGTGTGGTAAGCAGGGCCGATCGGTTTGCGCGGAAAGCAAAAATTCTTCATATTGATATTGACCCGGCGGAAATCAACAAGAATATTCCCACCTACCATCATGTAATTGGTGATATCAGGGAAGTGCTCAGGGTTTTTAATGCA
>JAGLNY010000245.1 GCA_023139255.1 Spirochaetales bacterium | reverse complement strand
GTTTTGAGAGATGGAATTGGGCCAGATTTCATCCATCAATGTTCTCGGAGACTAATCCCGTCGAATCTACTGAAAGATTGAAAAAGTTTAATGACAGTATTCGGCTTTGCGTATCGAATAATGGCGAGATTCTATCCATGGTAAACATCGAGTTGCCCCATGAGAAAGGGGTGGTCCATTTCCAGCATTCAGAAAAGGGGAATCAATTTCTTGATACTCTTTTTGAATACGCCGAAAATAATCTTGCTGATCCCGAATCAGAGATTATAAAAACCTATATCTATGACCATGATATCGATCTACAAGAAATTGCAACCAGACACAGCTGGCGCATAAACCCGGACCGTCAGGACCATATGGCTGAATATACCATCACGAATCCACCGCCAAATAATTTACCCGATGGGTTTATAATATCTTCGATGGCCGAAGGTGGTGACTATACTCAGCGTTGCCGACTGAATGGATTGGGATTTAATCATCCTGATCCTAAGGGTTGGACAACACCTGCCGAATACAGAGAGGTCCAGAAAGCACCCGATTATCGCCCGGAGTTTGATCTGTTTGTAAAGACACAAGAAGGCGAGTATGTCTCCGGTTGTATAATCTGGTATGATGATTACAACAGAGCTGTTACCTTCGAACCGGTCTGCACGATTCCCGACTATCGTAGAAAAGGATTCGGGCGTGAGGTGATGATGGAAGGTATCCGAAAGGCTACAGCTGTAGGCGCAACCCGTGCTTTTGTCGGTTCCTCGCAGGAGTTTTATAAAGCCATAGGTTTCGAAATGAAATATCCTGATCATGAATGGATAAAGGAACTGTAAAGATAACTGCCGGATGATACTTATCCTAGGTGGACATGTATTCACAGAAATCTGTGGAACATGACGCATTCATCCTAAGCTTACTCATAGTTACTTTCATATTAAGGTGCAGATGATACGCGCAGTTATTTTTCAAGCAAAGCAAGATCCTCCAAATAAAGAAGGACAGGAACCTTATTATTCTAATCCTAAAAATTTTGATTCCGGTACTGTAACCGTTCGGCATCCATGCCTCTCTACTTGGTTACAGTCCGGCGTTTTCTGCCTATAACAAATAGAAGTCTTAGCATAGCTGCCGAAAAACACCTTTCCCGGAATAATCTTGAATAAAAGAGAAATCTCAATTTGATAAGGGATATGAAACAGCAGCTATGTTAAGACTTTGTTGGACGAAACCACAGCAACGGTAGTAGGGAATTTATATACCTTCTCTGTAGGATTTTTCATTAAGATTTTATAGTGTCTGTCTATTATCAATCCCAAACAGTGGATTAGGGTAATCATAATTCTCACATACCTCATGAAAAAACCAGAATATGTTACTTTTTTCTCTCCCCGGGGAGAGCTGTGAACAGACCTTTCCTCATGGGTAAATAACAAGAGATTGCAACCATTTAATGACAAGAAATTCTTACTCTTTTCCCTACTATTCTATCCACCCCCTGCAGAAGTTTTTACGAAAGAAATATGCCCCTTACCGCAAGCAGGACACAAAGTGATATCAACTTGAAAATACTTCCAGAAGAGAAAAGCAGTGTCATCGAGATTTTCCGATTCTTCCTGTTCTGAAAGTGGTATGCCCAATAACATCCGGCATAAGCTCAGCATGCTTTTTCGACACCTGTTTGCCATAAACCCATAAAACCGGATCTTTTTAAATCCCTTGGGCAGAATATGGAGGATCAACCGTCTAAGGAACAGTTCCTCACTGAGTATTTCCACCTTTGGTGTTTTACTTTTACGGTCAATAGAGTTTAAATGAACATTCCCATTCTCAAGTTTCCTGATTCTCTTGTCGCTAACCGCAGTTTTATTCACATAGCGGGAAAGATATCTGATCATATGCTGAGGTTTGTTCTTACGGTCTCCAGGAGCCTGTGAGTGGACTACCCAGGGAACCTGTTTCAGGTGTTCAAGAAGTAGTTTCAAATCTTCTATCTTCTCAGGTATAGTCAGGGCCCCCGTTCTCTCTTCTTTGCTTAAGAGAAAAAGAAGTGTATCCCGGAAAGCAGCAGAGAGTTTTCTGACAGGCAGAAGAAAAGCCGGATGTGATGGATTCCATGCTGTTTTATCATCACTCAGACAACCGGAGGGAATGACCACATGGAGATGCGGATGGAAATTAAGTCTCTGATCCCAGGTATGCAGTACGGCAAAAAATCCGGCTTTGCCATGAAACGATCTCTTGTTATTTTCTATCCCCTTCAGCAAGGTTTGACTCATCGCCTGAAACAGCAAATGGTAGCACAGTTTTTTATGTGCAAGGAACAAAGGTCTTAACTCTGAGGGGATGGTGTAGGTTAACAGGAAGTAACTGGTCGGGAGTAGTTCCGATTCCCTTTTTGCTATCCATTTTACCGTACCTGCCCCATTGCAAAGTGGACACATCCTGTTTTTACATGATTTGTAGACAGGGTGGACCTTCCCGCAACTGTCACAGCAGGAATAGAGGTGTGGTACCGGCTCACTCCGGCAGTTCAATATTTTCATAAACGTGCTTCTTTCGTAACCTGAAAGACCGGTTATGGTAGGAATATTTCTTTCTATGATTTCCAGTATTTTGCTCTCCATAGCACTATACTCCCTTTCCCAGAGTATCCAGAGGGCTTTGTACTTCTTTGAGGAAGTCGTTAGTCAGATGGGTATAAATTGAAGTTGTTTTCAGTGATTTATGACCCAGAATGACCTGAATCTTTCGTAAGTTGGTACCATCTTCCAGAAGATGTGTTGCGAATGAATGACGCAATGCGTGAGCAGTTACCGGCTTCTGTATGCCGGCAGTAATCCCTGCATTTTTGATAAAACCCTGTGTTTGCCGTTTAGAGAAGGGTTTATATTTATCTTTGCCATTGGGGAACAGATAGGTGGCGGGTTTTACCGTTGCATTGCGATAGTACTCCCTCAAGGTGTGAAGCAGTTTTTCTGACAGAACTGTTTGTCTGTCTTTTTTCCCCTTCCCCTCTCTTACCATGATAACCATATTTACTGAATCTATATCTTTTATCTGGAGATTCAGACATTCAGAGATCCGCAGTCCTGCCCCATAGAGGGTTGATACTATGGCATAATATTTGGGATTTTTTATAGCGGAAAGAAGTGATTGTATCTCTTTTCTGTTGAGCACAACAGGGAGCGTTGTCTGTCTCTTTTGGAAAGGAATGTGTGTAACTGACCAGTCATTTTCCACCACATGGTTAAAAAAAACCTCATAGAACAGACTGCTTGATTGAATGTTGACCAGCCAACCTGTTTTTCCTGAACAAGAAATACCTGGTAGGTATGAATATGCTCCGGGGATAACGTGTGTGGCGGCTTATTGAAGTAAGCAGCAAGATTCTTTATATGGTTAATGTAGATCTCGATGGTGTTTTTGCTGAACCCCCTTATTTCCATTATTTCTCTCATCTCGACTCTTGTGTATTGTTTCATACAATTACACCTCCTAAATTTAGTATTGCTTTACAATACCATAGGTGAGTAGTAAAGTAAGAGAGTATTAATGGGCACCACCGTAGGTGGTTTAGTTCAACGGGGAATATACGCTTCACTTCGTTTCGGGCTGCGCCACATTTTGCTTCGCAAAACATCGTATATTCCCGAAACGTTAGGCGAAATAGTGCTACATTTTTTATGTTTATGGAGGAGTATTAATGGAAAAACACTTAAAAAGATTCTAATGTGATTGCTATCAAAACGTAATGAAGGAGATAGATAAACCAATGAAAACTTTGATTGTTTATGATTCAGTCTTTGGTAACACAGAGCAAATAGCTCTGGCAATGGGTAATTCTCTTGGTTCTGGAGAGAGTGTTGTAACACTCCGGGTAAACGAAATAAAGCCTGAACATTTAACTGGATTGGGGATATTAATTGTCGGTTCCCCAACCAGAGCATTCAAACCAACAAAGGCAATTAGTAACTTTTTGAATAAAATTCCTTCAAATGGACTCAAAGGCGTTAAGGTGTTGGCTTTTGATACTAGAATGTCTACAGCCGATGTAAATTCCCGCTTGCTGAATACATTTGTAAAAGTGTTTGGATATGCTGCTAAACCTATTTCAGATAAACTCGTGAAAAAAGGAGGGAGTCTAATAGTTCCATCTGAAGGATTTTTCGTAAAAGAATCTGAAGGCCCACTCAAAGATGGCGAAATTGAACGAGCTGCAGAATGGGTGAAGTTAGCCATCGAATTACAATGACCGCTAAACCAATAATAGAGGTTTCAAAATTATACCCTGATATTGAATGAAAGGGAGTAAGAGAAAACATAAGGGAAGCCGCCTCCGCATGTCCTGTGCTCCTGCGGAAGAGGGGGGCGTGGTTAAGAAATGACAAAAACTGGAAGAGGCGCTCTGCCCATCGCACAACA
>JAGLNY010000244.1 GCA_023139255.1 Spirochaetales bacterium | reverse complement strand
AACCTCTAGCGTTTCGTGTATTTATTCTGTAAGAAAATCAAGCTGTTCCTCTGGTATCCCTTGGGTTTTCCCATATTCAATAGCTTCAACCCAAGTAGTTTTATCTTCTTTTTCTAAGTCGAATATCCGGTTTTCAAAAATTGCTTTAATGTTATTTCCTTTCCTAAAATGCCCATACCAATTGTATTTCATATTCTGTTCAAAAGTATGGAAGGAATCCACATCTACTTCAATCCAATACATATGCCATCTTCCTTTTGTGCCTTTATCATCAATTGGGAGATCAGCTCCAGTAATCCTAATTTTAGAACAATGGTAATTGTTTAATATTGTGGGATCTACTAATGATTCAGAAATGAAACATCCTTTCCATAAATCTTTTATCATTTCATTCCTCCTAATACCGATATTTCTTCTAATGTTTTTGAACTTAGCAGAAGTTATCCGGAGCTGCAAGTGAAGGGTCTTTTGGGGAGCGGAACCTGTTCGCAAGGTTAGCAAATCACTTCTCGCCCAACTCTGTATTTTACTCTACTATTTTTAATCCATAGTCCAAGTAATTCTTTTTAATTAATCTGTCTTCGGTAAGTAGTGAGAAATTATTTATAATAGCTTGCCAGATTAACATTCGATCAAAGGGATCTTTGTGCTTCGTGAGAGGCAGCTTATGAAAAGAGACAGCTTCCTCAGGTGTTAATTGTATAACCTCCAGGTTTGATTGTTCAGATGCATGATATAATTCATCGACTGACATATTATTTAATGTCATTTTTCCTATTGAAGACTTTAGTGATATTTCCCAGAAGTTTATGGAGCTTATAAAAATCTCATTATTTGCTGATTTTAATATGTCTTTAATTTTTTTATTAATTTTTTCCGGTTCAGTAAGAACCCAAATTAAATAATGTGTATCAAGTAAAATTTTCATTCAAGGCCCAGGAAATCTTCTGTACTAATCTTAAAATCTTTTGAAAATTTAACAGATCCTTTGTTCTTAAGGATCCCAAACTTAATTGGATTTCTATTTTTATATTTTGAATAGGGAATTAAGACAGCGACTTTTTCATGTTTTCTTCCATATTCGATAGTATATTCCTCACCTGTTTTAATGTTATTTATTACTTCTGAAAAATGAGTTTTAAAATCACCTACTGTTAATGTTTTCATAGATATATAATATGCAATTAAAAACTACTTTGTCAAGTTGACAAGATAAAATTAAGGATTTTTCGCCACAAAGGGGTGTATGTTAGGATGAGATACTGTTTACCCATGGTGCTGCAAAGGGAAACCGATTATTTGCTGTTAGCCGCAGTGTTTTCAGAACATTTCATTCCATTAAAGTTAATTTTTCTTTTAAATTTTTTCGGGAAATTGATTACTGCATTTGATTGCGGATACATAATATTCCCTTGTGATGTTTCTACACCTATTTTTGATAATTCAGATAATAATGATCTGGTTATCTCATCATATTCATTTTCCCCTTCTGGAGAATCAAACCAACAGGGATTTATTTTTAAGGATTCAAATTTTAAATCAATAAGTTTTTTGATTGTAAATTTAACATGCTCAAAGGATAAATACTTCTGATGAAATGCATCAATTGAAACAAGGATGTCATTGATATGAGATTTCTTTAGCATAATTGCAATCTTTTCTGTAATATCTCTATTTTTTGTCCAGTAGGCATTTGTAATTATCTGTCTGGAAGGAATATTCAATACATATGCTTTTGAATGAATCTGACAAACTATTTCAGGATATAATAATGGTTCACCACCAAATGTCATTATTGACTCAATAGCAAATTGGGAGACGGATAATTCTAAGGCTTCAATAGCAGATTCAACATTTATTACTTTCCTGTTTTGTTCCAGAGGAATTGAACAGTGATCGCAATGGGATGTACAATTATCTGTAATAATAAATTCAATTCTATTAAGATTGATGTATTTGCTCTTTTTCACTATTCCTCCATGTGCTATGCCTTAAGTATTTGATAAATAAATATTGCTTATAACGTTCCAGGCTAACCTGATGTTGCCGGAATACTTCGGGTTCGGCAAACCGCCTCATAAATATTCTTCTTTTCCTTTCCATATCGGTTTACACCTTCTTTGCTTCTAAACCCAAAATCATTCTACCATAACAAAGAAGGTGACAAAAGAACAATTTGGGTGAAGCCGAAGGTGCACGTGTGAAAGTTACCTGATACAGGAAGCTAGCCAATAATACACAAGTAAGATATAATCAGATTATGGACAAAAAAACAGTTCTGGATAAATTAAAAGAATTTAAATTACTGAATGCCTCAAAATTTAATCTCACGCAAATTGGAATCTTTGGATCGGTTGCTAGAGGTGAATCAAATGAGAACAGTGATTTAGATGTTGTTGTACAACTTGAACATCCGGATATATTTATCATGGTTCATATTAAAGAAGAGCTTGAGAATGAAATGGGATGTAAAGTTGATATTATTCGAGATCAAAAACATTTGAATCCATTTTTAAAAAAACAAATTGAAGAAGAGGCCGTTTTTGTATAATAAAGAGTTGGTTAGTAACATATTAAAACAAATCGAATCTTCTTTATGTACAATTATTAAGCGGTTTAGTCCAGTTACTTCTGTTGATGATTTTTATAGTAGTGAAGAAGGTTTTGAAAAATTAGACGCAATATGCATGCAGCTGATTACTATTGGAGAAGCCTTAAAGAACCTGGATAAAATAACTAATGAAACCTTATTAGCAAACTATCCACAAACAGATTGGAAAGGTGCAAAAGGGATGAGAGATATAATATCTCATCAATACTTCAATCTTGATGCGGAAATTGTCTATGATGTTTGTAAGACAAAAGTACAATCAATGAGAGATACCATTAAGCAGATTATTGAAGATGTTTCAAAATAAAGGATAATCGACTTCATTCCATTCATCAAAATGATTGTAGTACTTTTTCACTTTTTCAAGATCCGTCATTTTTCATTCCTATTTTTTCTAAAACTTTCCATGATGCAATATTTTTTGATGCTTCAGTACAGAACCCTCGGTTTTGGTAATTTGGGTTAAATATAAAACCTAGTTCCCATGTTAAAAATTCCTTCGGTTCAGTTCGATGAAAATATAGATGGCCAATCGCTTTATTTTCACCCTTTAAAACTACTGCAAAAATATGCCTTCGAATTATTAATCTGTTTGTCTCTATCATATCAATCCTTTATGAATAACTGCACAACATTCTGTGGATAAAAGAAGTTGGCGTTGTGACTGACAACCTATTGCTTAACAGCATCCAGCACTCTTTTATCGAAACTTTGTAAAGGAACCTGCAGCCGCAAAGCCAGTTCCACAAAGGCTGCCTCGTAAAAGCTGAGTTTATTATCAGCAGCTATTTCCCTGATGCGAATGCGAACAGCTAAGTCAGGAATGGGATCAGCTACAATGGGTAATTCTGCCAAATCAATCTCAATAGACCAGTTTGTCAACCAGTCTATAAGATAATCAAAATAGTCCTTGCCTGCAAAGCATTTATTATTTAGAATATCAGATCAGAGAGGACACCAATATGAAATTCAGGGATTATGATCAGAAAAAAGATTTCAAACATGTATTCAGGATCTGGCAGGAGTGCGGATGGGTAGAAGATGAAGAAAAGGATAAAAAGGCATTTACTATCTTTACTTCGACTGGGCACCGGAAAATTGCTGAGCTTAATGAAGTACCGGAATGCTTTATCACCACCTCTCCCGGCAAGATGAAATATGGAAACACAAGCTTAAAACTCACTGCCGTGACAGCGGTCACTGTCAGCCGTTTGTTACGGAAACAAGGAGCTGCCTCCAGACTTCTGGCTTCCATGCTGGAACAGGACATCTCAGAAGGGGCTGATGTGGCAGGATTGGGAATGTTCGAACAAGGATATTACAACCGGTTCGGATTTTCCACAATGGGATATGAGCACTGGTATACCTTCGACCCAGCTAAGTTAATAATCTATAAAAATGGGGGAATCCCTGTCAGGATAACATCAGATGACTGGGAAGAAGCCCACCGCTGCATTTCAGAAAGAAAAATGTCTCAAGGGTTCATCACGTTTGATTCCCCGGAACTGATCCACTCAGAGATGTTGTGGAGCAAAAACGGCTTTGGGCTTGGATATAAAAAGGATGGCAAATTGAGCCATTATGCATGGTTCTCTACTGATAATACTGAATCAGGTCCCTATGATGTGAGATGGATGGCATATAGTAATTGGGATCAATTTCTGGAACTTCTTGGTACAATTAAGAGCCTTGAAGATCAGGTCCGCACCGTAAACATGAGAGAACCCGCATCTATTCAGCTTCAGGATTTTATTGAAAAACCTTTTCAACTTCAGACTATAACCAGAAAAAGTAAATTCGAAAGCAGGATGCGTTCAATTGCGTATCAACAGCTACGTATCTGTAATCTGGAAAACTGCATTAACGCTATTGTATATGAAGGAGAAATCTTCTCTTTTAACTTGCACCTGACCGATCAGCTGGTCGACCATCTGCCGGAAACGAGTACATTCAAAGGATGCGCCGGTGATTTCACTGTTTCAATCGGACATGTCTCAGAAATACAAGAGGGAACAACTGAAGGACTCCCCTGGGTTAAAGGTTCTATCAATGGATTTACCAGATTATGGATAGGCACACTGCCTGCTTCTACTATCAGCCTGACTGAGGATCTATCTATCGATGAATCACTGATTAACGACCTGGAAAAGGCATTCTACAATCCTTCTGCCAGGAGTGACTGGGATTATTAGTGTATACACAGGGCGGATGGTTAGGAGAGATTCATCCCACCGGCTTCAGATCAATTTATAATCAATAGTAAGGTACCGGTAGGGAGGTACGTCCTCCTCAATCTCCGGGAACCGGCCAATCTCCTCATAAAACCGGTTATCTGCCGAGTCATCATTCACCATGCTTATCTCTCCGGTCAATACCGGACCGCTTCCTTTCCCTCCATAAAACCGGTGATAAACCCCCGGCATCACCGTCAGGCTCTCACCCGGGGCAAGCACAACCATACCACCGGGCTGTACAATCTTCTTTATGCCATCCACCTGGATTTCCACCGGTTCCTGTGAAAGCTGTTCATCCGCAGTGCTGTTGTAAAGCTGAAAGAAAAGATTCCCGCCTCCCCTATTAATAATATCTTCCATCTTTTTCCAGTGAAAATGGAGCGGCGTTTCCTGGTTCTCCTGAACCACCATTATTTTTTCGGCATACGGCTTTCCATACAAATTTTCGGCTCCATTCCTAAGAGTGAGAAGGACTAACCCGCGCTGCTGAAAATCACCGCTGCCGAAATCAGTTATATCCCAACCGAGTCCGGCTGTCACGATCTCATGTATGGAGTCTTTATTTTTTAGCCAGTCTGATTTTCCCCAGGCAGCCCAGGACGGTAATATAAACTGCCTGCGTGCAAGAAAACGCTCAGCGCTCCTGATTATTTTGTTGATCTCACTTCTTTTCATATATATATACTCCAATCTAATTGGTAATTTTTGGAAGTGTACCACATATTAAGCAGTATATCATTAGCAATTCTTTCTGGTTATTCAACAGAGAATACTGAAAACCCCCTGGTTTCCGGCTTGACAAAAATCGGTTTTTGCATAAATATAAATATAAATAAGAGAATATATGTATAATTGTTGAATAAATGACAAATATTATGTATATTTATACAAAAAGAAGGGGGAAGTCATGATAAAAGCAGGCATCATCGGGGCATCGGGTTATACCGGCCAGGAACTCTACAGAATACTCTCTTCACACCCGGAAGTAACCATCGAGGTTATCACCTCCCGAACCTATGCAGGAAAAACTCCCGGCAGTGTATACGGCAACCTGTATGGCACAAGCCCCCATAGTAACGGCAATGCTGACTTAAGCAAAACTGTATTCAGTTCTAGCTCCATAACCGAGGCGGCTGAAAAATGCGACGTACTCTTTCTCGCCCTCCCGCATGGTCTTGCATCCCATCAGGTAACCCCGGATCTACTGACGAAAACACAAATTATTGATTTGGGCGCGGATTACCGGTTAAAATCCCTGAGCACCTATGAAACATGGTACAAAACCGAACACGGTTCCCCGGATTTACTGCCGGAAGCGGTATACGGCTTATGTGAATTGTTCCGGGAAAATATCAAACATACCCGGATTATCGCAAATCCCGGATGCTACACAACTTGCTCAATATTGACACTGGCACCATTGCTGAAAGCAGGGCTTATAAACCCTGCAGCAATAATTATAGATGCTAAATCAGGAGTATCCGGGGCTGGGAGAGCTGCCAAAACAGGGACTCTGTATGCAGAGTGCAATGAATCAGTTAAGGCGTATGGAGTTGCATCACACAGGCACACACCGGAAATCGAGGAACAGTTATCTATCCTGGCTGGCTCTGACATCACCCTAACCTTCACTCCCCACCTGATCCCAATGAACAGGGGTATTCTGGTAACCGCATATGCATCACCAAAAC
>JAGLNY010000243.1 GCA_023139255.1 Spirochaetales bacterium | reverse complement strand
ATCAGGCTCCTGCCGAATGGGGTGTTTCCGGAAACCCGCTGGGTAAAAGGTTCCAATTTTTGTGATATCGGATTTAAGCTTGATACAAGGACAAACCGTCTTATTATGGGTGGGGCAATAGATAATCTGGTAAAAGGGGCATCGGGGCAGGCAGTCCAGAATATGAATATCATGTTTGGGCTCCCGGAACAGACAGGAATTGATGCAATTCCCCTGTTTCCGGCTTAACAGCTGCTGGGTGTATAGGTATAATTGGAAAAGTGGATTTTTGAGCAGCCAATACTGTATTGGATAGGATGAAAAATAATGAAATTATTAGACAGCGGCCTCAGCGCCGTTAGAGGATACAAAACTGCGGGAATACATGCCGGCATAAAAAAAGCAAAGAGGGATCTTGCCCTTATCGTCAGCGGCAAACCGGCAGCAGCAGCAGGGGTTTTTACCACAAACATGGTTCAGGCTGCCCCGGTAACTTACGACAAAGCACTATTGGCAGCTGGTAATCTCATTCAAGCCATTGTAGTTAACAGCGGTAACGCCAATGCCTGTACAGGAAAGCAGGGAGCACTGGATGCGGAAGCAATGGCCAAAACGACCGCCCAGGCACTAGATGTCCGGGCAATCAATGCTCAGTCTACAGCTGTTAACCCCGGCACCACAGCAGACACAAAGGACGGTAATCAAGTCCTCGTCTGTTCTACCGGCGTAATCGGCGTCCCCCTTCCCATGAAAACAGTGAATGACGGCATCAAGGAAGCTGCCGCGAAACTTTCCAATACCCGCAAATCAGCCATAGATACCGCCGAGGCAATACTGACTACCGATACATTTAAGAAGGAAACAGCAGTAGAAATAACCATAGAGGGAAAACCTGTCGTACTTGCCGGAATAGCGAAAGGTTCCGGGATGATACACCCAAACATGGCTACCCTGCTCTCCTTCATCATAACAGACGCAAACATCGAAGCCGAGACCCTGCAGGGATTGCTCGGGAACTCAATCAGCTCAACCTACAACATGATCTCGGTTGATGGGGACACAAGCACAAATGATACAGTCCTGACGCTGGCCAACGGCGCTTCAGGCACCCCTGCCATTGTGAAGGGAACTGAGGAGTATGAAAAGTTCGCCGAAGCATTTGATTACGTACATGCCTACCTCGCAAAACAGGTCGTCCGCGATGGAGAAGGCGCCAGTAAATTTATCGAAGTACAGATAAAGGGGGCGGCAACTGAAAAGGATGCAAAACTTCTGGCGAAAGCAATTATTACATCCAACCTGGTTAAGACAGCCCTCTTCGGGGAAGACGCAAACTGGGGAAGAATCCTGTGTGCTATGGGTTATTCCGGCGCACAGTTCAACCCGGACACCGTGGATCTGACACTGGCAAGCAGCAAAGGAAGTCTTCTGCTGCTCAAACAGGGAGCACCGGTCCCGTTCGATGAGAATATTGCCCTAACCATACTGCAGGAACATGATATTGACATTAAAGCAGTACTGCAGGAAGGGAGTGCAGAGGCGGCAGCCTGGGGCTGCGATCTTAGTTATGAATATGTTAAAATAAACGGGGAGTACCGGACATAACAGAACAGAGGAAATACAAATGAATAAATACATTGATAAAGCTAAAGTCCTGATTGAGGCCCTGCCTTACATCAAACGATTCTCAGGAAAAATTGTCGTGATAAAATACGGCGGAAGCGCCATGGATAATGAACACATGAAAGACCTGGTGATTCAGGATATTGTCCTGATGAAACTTGTCGGCATGAAGCCCGTTATTGTGCATGGAGGGGGAAAAGCGATATCCAGGATGATGAAAAGACTGGGGAAAAAAACCAAATTTGTCGATGGGCTGCGGGTAACTGATGCTGAAACAGCAGAAATTGCGGAAATGGTGCTTTCCGGTAATATTAACAAACAGATAGTCCAGGCTATACAGAACCATGGCATGAAAGCTGTCGGGATTAACGGAAAAGATGCCAACACCCTCACAGCTGAGAAAACATTGGTAAATGGGAAAGATATCGGGTTTGTCGGCTCTATCACAAAAACTGACCCGTCCCTTGTCCTATCACTTATTGAAAATGATTTTATACCGGTAATTGCCCCGATTGGGACCGATTTGCAGGGAAACACCTATAATATCAATGCCGATTATGTCGCTTCAGCAATCGCCGGAGCTTTGAATGCACAGAAACTGGTATTTCTGACCGATGTTGAGGGCATATTGAAAGATATGGATGACCCTGGGTCAAAAATCAGAAGATTGACTGCCGCGGAAGCTGAGAAGTATATTGCTGACGGTACTATTTCAGGAGGTATGATTCCCAAAACAACGTGCTGCATCGACGGAATCCAGAAGGGTGTGGACAGTGTCCATATTCTTGACGGCCGAACCGAGCACAGCATGCTGCTGGAAATATTCACCAACAACGGTATCGGTACAATGATAACACACTGATACCGACACTACTATCATATCAATCGAAAGTTGACATAGGCACGGAATTAAACATACGAGGAACTATAATGAAAACGTTAGATGAATTATTACAAACCGGAAAAAAGCACATGATGAACACCTATGCCCAACTGCCGATAGTGCTTACCGGGGGCAGCGGCAGCCGTGTGCAGGATAGTTCCGGAAAAACATATCTTGACTTTGTGGCCGGTATTGCAGTTAATGCCCTGGGGTATGGAAACGAAACACTGAAAACTACCCTTCATGCAGTTATTGATTCGGGGCTTACTCACTGCTCAAATCTCTACTGGAATGAACACGCGATTACTGCTGCCGCCCTGTTAGCGGAAATCAGCGGCCTCGACCGTGTATTTTTCTGCAACAGCGGTGCCGAAGCAAATGAGGCGGCAATGAAACTGGCCCGAAAATACGGGCACCGGAACAAGGGTAAAGATGCCGGTAAAATCATCTCAATGAAACACTCTTTCCATGGCCGTACCTATGCGGCTATCACCGCCACAGGACAGCCGAAATACCATAAAGGATTATCTCCTCTTATGCCGGACATAGAGTTCGCTGAATTCAACAATACCGCAAGTGTCGAGGCATTGATAGATGACCGGACTTGTGCTGTGATCCTGGAACCGGTCCAGGGTGAAGGCGGGATACACCCGGCAGATCCGCAGTTTCTCAAAGATGTACGCAGACTTTGTGATACGCACAATGCCCTCCTGATATTCGATGAAGTTCAGTGCGGGATGGGAAGATGCGGAAAACCATTTGCCTACCAGGTTTTCGGGGTGACCCCTGATGCCGTCAGCCTGGCCAAAGGACTCGGCGCCGGCATCCCGATAGGGGCACTTGCAGCCACTGAAAAAGCTGCCTCAGCCTTTTCCCCCGGCGATCATGCATCCACATTCGGCGGGAACCTCATTTCAGCAGCAGCAGCGGTTGTCATGCTTTCCAGCCTGCAGGATGGGACATTGCCTGAGAATGCGGCAAAGCGGGGAACCCAGCTCACTAAAGGTCTTACTGCGCTGCAGCAGGAATTCCCTGACTTGATTACAGACATCAGGGGTTTAGGGCTGATGCAGGGAATTGAACTCTCTACAGAAGCTGCACCCATAATTTCCCTTTGTCTGGATAAAGGACTGCTGCTGGTAGCTGCCGGTACTCATATTATCAGGTTTGTCCCGCCCCTAACGGTAACTGAGACAGAAGTTGATGAGATGCTCTCTATTCTCAAATCCGCAATAACAGAGCACCGCCGGTGAATTT
>JAGLNY010000242.1 GCA_023139255.1 Spirochaetales bacterium | reverse complement strand
GATTTCCAGGTCTCCACCGGGCCTACAGTCAGTGCCTTTGCAGGTATATTGGAAACAACTCCCCCACCGGAAGTCCGCGCATTCTGTATAATCGTCATGGGATGCAGTTCAACTATCCTTGCTCCCTGTTTTCTATACTCTTCCGGTGTCGGGGGATTATCGATATATTTCCCCTCCCTCTTTGGCGGATCATTAAAAGCCCAGTGCTTGACCTCTCCCTGTCCCCCCTGCACAACAATACACCTAAACTTATCATAAGAGGCTGTATACTCTTCCAGATTTTCATGATTCAGAAAATGTATATTTTCCTCAGCCATCCTTAATTTCTTGTCAATTTTTGAAAAACATAAATCCATATCCGCTTTTGCAAAACTTAATGGATGCTGGGGGGACACGGCCTTTCCCTCAACATACCATTCGTCCATTCCCCAGAAGTGACCGTTGCGTATATCCAATTCCAGATCATTAACTATTTGGGCTACCAGGGGAAGCTGTTCGGTAGGTCCTATAGGACCACATATACCAGCCGGTTCGTTATCAGTTGCCTGCATCCATGCACTGACATACTCAAGCGCTTCTGCATTGAAAAACGCTTCAAGAGTATCATAAAAGGAGATCTTAAACCCCGGCCTCGCTAATCCTGCAAGATCCTCCGGGGTCAGCCTTGCCGCATCATTGAGTATCTCATCGTCTAATGTTGTATAATCCCACCATCCGGGGGCTACTTTGCTTATTTTTCTCATCCCTTTACTCCTTTCAGAAATTTCGCTCCCTCCGTAATATCCTTTATTCAACTCTTCCGGATTTTATGCGGAAGGAGGGTTAGCTCACCACAATAGAACACCATTATATCGTTTACACATCTTTGTTTCAAACATCTCCTATAAAAAGGCAACCATAAGCTTAGTTACAGCCCACGAGGCTCCCGGTTAAGCCCTTTATTCTATTGTATCCCCGCCATCCATCACTGCGATTACGCGACAGGGTACGGTACATATCCCGATGATATTCAACGGGAAGACATAAAGTGTGAATCCTGATTGAGGTAGTTTCTCCAGGTTAATAATATTAGCGATAATAGGAATCTCAGCCTTGAAAAGATCCACAAAAAAACCTGTAGGATTCTTAAACCCCCGGTCATAACGTCTGGTGTCACTACCCATCAGCGCCACTTTTTTTTCGATCATCCACATAGCAGCATCAAGGGAAAAATAGATAAAATCCTCAGCTGGATTATCCTGTGTATACAACAATAGTGCTGACCCAGATTTGATTTTAACCTCTTTAGCGGCTTTCTGAAGGTCCTTAGCATCTATACAACGCTTACCTCTTCCCATTCGCAGGCATATTCCCGGAAGAATCAGTTTTTCGAGTGGTATATCATGCGTATTTTTACCCTCACGAAAAAGATGAGAAGAAGTCTCAAAGTATGTCCCATGATGTGATTGTATACCGAGATCATAAGCATAACATTCATGTCCCGCATACACAGGCAGGTTGTCCTGCAGGGAGATGCTAATTCCATGGCTCCTGTTATTACAGGGTATTGATAGATCCACTAGTGGGAGGGACATTCGCCAAGCTCCTTTAGTATATTGAAAAAATTCACCGTATTCTGATGAAATGTCTTGTAACTCTCAGCCTCAAGAATAAAAAGCCCATTAAAGCTTCTACAACGAATAATCGACATCAGTTCTTTGATCTCTGCTAATCCCTGCCCCAACTGAGTCCTTTCGCCGGTAGCAAGACCATCATTAATAAGTAATGAATTGATACCGGCCTTTATGAGCCTTTTGTAGCTAACAGTAAAAGGAGCCTCGGCAACATGTGTAAATGCCAGGGGATTAAATGCAGCTTTCACATCCTTTGCAGTTTTTTGATAGCTGTAGATCATATCGGCAAACGGCTCGCCGGGCATACCCAGGTTTTCAATCGTAACAGTGTATCCTAAGGTGCCAATCTTTTTTACTGCTGCCGCGTCAACTGTTGATGGGAGAATTATGAGCGAAGCCTTCGCTTCCTGTAAAAGCATCAGGCCCTGATCGGCGTCGCAGTGTAATAATCGTATCGCGGCAACTTTTATACCGGCATGCTTCAGCCCCTGAAGATACCATTTTCTTTCCCTCTGTTCGACCCTATTCCAGGGAACATTGTTTACGTATGATAAAACGATGTTATCTATTCCAAAGCGTTTTAGATTTTCTACAATCTGCTCAATGTACCTTCCGGCAAACTGACTGTCCGGGCACAGGGTAAAGCTTTCTTTTTTCAATTCTGCCCGAAACAGATCAGCCCGCTGCCAGACCCCGTCGGAAAGGTTATGATTTTCTGTGATAAACAAACCGGGTTTTTGGCTCAACCTGGCCGTTAGTGCTTCTCGCAAGGGGTTAACCGCCATCACTTGAGCTATACTATTCCCTATCTTTACTTTTATTGTGAGACCTGATGATTCCATCCAGAATTGAAGACCAATAAAATTACGGTGTGGACCCGGGAAGTTTGCCCAGGACCTGGACTTTGGCTTCCCATTTTCATCAAGGTAAGAACCACTGCAGGTACGTAAATAAGGCATCCCGACCAGTGCCTCAATCGTGTGTAGAAAGGTATTCCGATCCTGATCCACTCCTAGTAGTAATATTTTCCCTTCTACCTCAGTGAGTTTATAATAAGGAGTATTACGTCCGTGGGAGATTTCGGCTTCCTCATGTTTCTCTGTTAACCAGGATGCCTTACCGCCGATCGCGGCAACCGATGCCAGAGGATGCCTGCTGCGATAAACCCCTTTCCTTGCAAGTAATGTTTGTGGTACAACGCCTAAATTCGTACCGCTTTTTTCAGGATCGAAAACCTTGTCCCCGCTTCCGAAGGCAGGTACCACCAACGTTCCCCCCGATCCGACTACCTCTAGTATTGCATCGATAACGGTATCGGCACCGCCCCTTACCTGTCCAAAGCTACTCAATGCGCAGTGAACGATAACATGGTCACCTCTTTTGAGCTTTAGCTTCTTTAATCCGTCTATTATGTCTTTCCTGGTTATCATTTTTTTATAGTATCCATTTTCAGTCTATCATCACTATTTGATTATTCAAACAGGATTTCTCAGATGCCAGGCACATTTTAAGTGCAAGTATGGATTCTTCAAAGGGACTATCATTAAACTTTTCACCATCTATAAGTCGTTTAGAAAAATAGTCGATCTCTTCTCTATAAGCATCTTTTCCGGGAAGTACAGGATAATAGCTCGAACCTTTTTGGGGATAGACTTTCAGACGCTCGCCTTTGACCCTCCAGAAATCCATTTCAAGAATCGCCTTTTCGAACTCTATCTTAAAAAACATACGAAATGGATAAGATTCCGGAAAAAGAAAGGACGATTCAATTAATACAGAAACTTCTTTTGCATATATGAGTTTGTTATGTACCGCATTAACCGCACCCTTGTACAGCCGGCCGACAGACTGAATGGATTGAGGTTTTCCTAGAAGCTTGAGTACAAAATCCATATCATGTATTTGAAGATCAATAACTGCACCACCCCCACCTTGAGGTTGGATAATCCAGGAATTCCATGCCGGGGGAGAGGATAATCTCTTACATTCTATTGACAATATCTTTCCATATTTTCCGCTTGAGGCAATTTCTCCAGCATGCACATACTCAGGCCAAAAACGTAAGACCTGTGCAACCATAATGCGAATATTTTTTTTATCAGCAATTCTTTTAATTTCCAATGCGTCTTCAATCGTCCGGGAGACCGGCTTTTCACACAACACATGAGCTCCATATTCAGCGCAATGCTTTATAGTCGAAAGATGGTATGGAGTCGGCACACAAACATCAACGGCATCGGCTTTTGTTTTTTCAAGTGCCTGTTCAATATCACTAAAACAATTCAAACTGTATTTAGAACCCAGCTTTTGTGCAGCCTTAATATTCGCGTCAACTATGCCGACATAAAAAGCGCTATCCAGACATTGTGCGGCTTTCAAGTGTTTCTGCCCCATAAACCCGGCACCCGCCAGAAGTAATTTTATTCTTTCCATATGCTGTTTTTTATCCCTTCATAAATTTTAATCACTCAAGTATCAACGGTTCCGGTTGGAATGTAACTTCTTTGTAAACACCATCCGACCTTTCTTCAAGATAATTAATTTTTACTGCGGCTGTTTCAACAATATCCTTAATTACTCTTTTCCCGATCTCAACAGATGCACGTTCAGGATATCCCATTACACCAATCTTTACTTCAGAACGCTGACTCAAACGTGGGATTACAAGCTCATCATCGACAATCTTCTGTGCGTGTTGATAATTGTCCGGATGCTCACTCATTGCCCGCATCATCTCTTTGGAATCCGTTTTCAGCTCATTCATGTGCACATTTTCAGGCTCCAATGCCATAACTATTGATGTCTCAAGCCAGCCTGCATGATAGTCCCCCTCGGCAATGGCCTTACTCCATCCAATCTTTTCTGAATCAAATTTCCAGACAGGAAGCAGGGCAATCATAACATTTTCAAACATAGGATTGCCACGCAGGAGCATCTTGACAGCATTATCAAGGGCCAGGGCATTTTCACTGCCTCCATGACAAAGGAAAAGATAGAAATTACGGAACCCCTGGACAGCCAGTGAAATCAGTCTATCGCTGATTACAAGAGACATTGTTGCAGGCGAAATATTTATTGTCCCTTTACATCCACCACCTGAGAAAGATTCATACATGGTAGGCGCAACAAGAATATCTGTTTCCTCACCTATCATCTTTCCCAGATGTGTCGCAATCAAAGCGTCAGTATTTAATGGCAGATGGTACCCATGCTGCTCAATTACACCGATAGGAATAATAATTGATTGCCTTTTCATGAGGTATTCTTCCACCATTTTTACCGTCATATGTTCCATAACAGGAAAGGGATTTTTTCCTTTGCTTTTTGTCATGATTTTTCCCTCCATGCTGCTAAATCTTTTTTATTTTCAAGGACCTTTTCTACCGCAAGTGCTACATCATCCATATCCCTTTCATTTCCAAGAAATATATTCTGGGGCAGCCATACTGCCTGACTGTTACAGGCCAATTCCGACACCGGACATTTTTCTTCAAAGGATGAATAATCAATATCATCATGGTATTGCGTACCAAGAGGAAAGGAGCCGTTTATGAATTTCTTGTTTATAAACATCGGATTTTTATAAAGCGGAAAACTATATCCACTTGCCGCAGGAATGCCTTCTGCTGTAAGCGCCTCAATAAATTTCTCCCGCTTGAGGCCGATTACCGATTCATCATAACGGAACATATATATATGATAACCATGCAGAGTGGTACGCTCATCCTGAATTAACGGAGAAATACCATCAATGCTATTAAGCTTTTTTGAGAGATAATGAGCTAAACGTTCACGGTGCCGGATCTGCTTATCCAGACGCGTAAGCTGTTGTCTTAAAATCGCGGCCTGGAACTCAGTCATGCGATAATTCCAGCCAAGACGGTAAAATTCATACCAGGGCCTTCCCACTTTTCGGCCACTCCATAAAAGAGAGTCGCATTCAGAAGCAAATCCCTGATCATTAGAGCAAAGAATTCCACCTTCACCTGATGTCATGTTTTTACTTGCCTGAAAGCTGAAAGAACTGAACAACCCGAATGATCCTGCCTTTTGTTTTTTCCATTCACATCCATGCGCATGAGCCGCGTCTTCAATAACAGGCAGGTTATGTTTACCTGCTATTGTAAGTATTCGATCCATATCCGCCGGTTGTCCGCCGAAATGTACCACCATAATTGCCCGGGTACGGTCTGTAATAGCTTCCTCAATTCTTCCCGGATCAATATTGTATGTATTTGGATCAATGACGATAAATATTGGAATGCAATTATTCTGGAGTACACATGCAGCACTTGCTATATAGGTATAGGCCGGTACAATAATTTCATCACCTATACCCAGATTCATTGCCCGGATCCCTATCTCAAGAGTTCCTGTGCCGTTTGCTGCCGCAATACCGTATTTACATTCATGGTATCGTGCGAATTCCTCCTGGAAAAGAGCGACCTGACTGCGTTCCCCTTCTTTCGGTTCAATCAGTTCCACCCCCTGTCCAAAAGCAAACCGCCACCATTTTTTTCCCCTTAAAACCTCAATAAGAGCCTCTTCTTCCTGCCGGTCACATACCGGCCATACAGCAAATTCGTCTGCCCTAACCGGGGTTCCTCCGTATAATGCTAATACTGCCATGTGTTAACCCTTAACCCTAATTACTCTTTTCTCTTTCACAGCCTTGTAGATTGCATTCACAACCTGAACTGAGTGCCTGCCATCTTCCAGGGTTATAGGGGATTCCGTATCTTCAACTATACACTTGCTGAAAACATCAATCATCTGCCCGTAAAGCCCTATCCCTTCCATTATATATTCTTGTCTGGCTACCTCGATATTTCGAATTTGGTCGGCATTATAGCCGGTTTCCTGTGGTTGAATTATACTGAACATATTACCTGTGGGATCCTGTCCAATCGTACCCTGACCTATGACTGAACCTTTGGTCCCATGAAGTTCCAGGCTATTTTGGGCAGCCGCATCGGGTAAATTAAAATAGCTGTCCACAATACCATGCGCGCCATTACTGAAACGAAGCACAATAGTAGACGCGTCCTCAATCTTTGTCGGATACTCATGGGTCATCAGATCCTGAAAACCTGTAACTTCAACGATCCGGGCATCCATGATCCATTCCAGGATATCCAGGCAGTGAGTCCCCATATCAATCAATGCCCCGCCATGACTGATGGAGACATCCTGTCTCCATGCACCCGGAACAGGTGGATACCAGCAGGTAAGTTCCGCACGCCCCATTACCATCTTTCCAAGACTTCCTGATTGCACCAGCTCCCTTGCCTTTTTGTTATAAACATTATAACGCATACAGAAACCCAGCATAAATTTAACACCTGCGTCCTTACATGCTGATTCCATCCAGTCAACTTCCCCCAAACTTATTGCTATGGGTTTTTCACACAATATATGCTTGCCTGCCTGAGCCGCCTGCACAACCTGTCGACAATGGATATTTTGGGGTGTGGCAATATATACTGCATCAATATTTTGCTGTAAAAGCTCTTCCTCTGTTGCGCAGTAATGCGGAATATCAAACTGTTCGGCAACTTCCCTGGCTCTCTTTTCATCTATATCCATTACAGAAACAAGCTCCCCTTCTGATGACATGCTTTTAAACTCCGGTATCGTCCTGCGTGCCGCAATCCCGCCGCACCCGATTACTCCCCATCTAATCTTTTCTGCCATATAATTTCCTCCGATATTTACTGACTAAGCCTTTCTGCTGTCTTTCGGATACCCTCAACAATAGCATCAAGCTCCTGCTGAGTTAATCTTGGATTAATTCCAATATTCATTCCCCGTACATAGAAAAACTCCTCAGCAACAGGACAATCTCCGATAATTCCAAGTTTTTTAAATCCTGTGAAGTGGTATGTCGGCTGATAATGCAGAATACTCTGTACACCATATTCACGATACAGAATACGCAAGAAGTCATCGCGGTCATACACTTCAGGATCAACTGTCAGTGTATAAAGATGATATATATGCCTGCAATCAGGGGATTCATAAATCCCGTTAACCCCTTCAATATCCTTGATGCCTTCATTGATATAACGGCCATTCTTTATTCTTGTTTCTATGAACCCTGGAAGCTTTTTAAGTTGAACCCTTCCTACCGCAGCCTGTGTCTCGTTCATGCGGTAATTATTACCCCAGAAACCATTAACGTCCTGAACATCAAAGTGTGACGGTATCCAGTAATCACTGTATTTTCCGTCAACCTCCTTGTGCATAGTATACTTCCCGAATGTAAAATCACGTTGTTCAGGATCCCACTCAGTAAGATTCATGCATCTCAGGGCTTCAATCGGTTTGACCCACTCATCATGGTTGGTAGTAATCATCCCTCCTTCACCAAGGGTTGTCATATTCTTTAATGAATGAAAGCTGAAAACACCTACATCACCGATAGACCCTGCTTTTCTACCTTTATATTCAGCAAGATGCGCATGGGCACAGTCTTCAAGTACGTATAGATTGTGTTTTTTTGCTATCTCCATGATAGGGTCCATATCGCATAGCTGGCCGGCAAAATGAACAACATAGATAGCCTTTGTCCTGGATGTTACTTTCCGTGCAATATCTTCCGGGTCAATATTGAAAGTTTTGGGGTCAATGTCCGCATAAACAGGAGTTACTTTTTCCTTTACCAGTGCTAAAGATGTAGCAATAAAGGTATTTGGGGTGATAATAACTTCATCACCTTTTTTGAGACAAAACAGCTGTGTACACAGGTGCATTCCTACAGTGCAATTTGATACCGCAAAAGCATGCTTAACGTTGTGCGCGGCGGCGAATTCATCCTGAAAAAGCTTGACTTGAGGCCCCATTGTAAGGGAATCCTGATGCATAGCTTCAAGCACTGCTTTTTCCTCTTCTTCATCATACTCTGAACCCATGAAAGAATATGGTGCTTTCAGTTCCACACCATCATCTATTGCATAACCCGAGGTTATCCCACCTTCTGTATTTTCACCTGTTGTGTGAATTTCAAGTTTTTCTTCCTTTTCCATATTGCCTCCCTATAATTAATCTGGTAAACATACCTGTTATTAGTACTCAAATTAAATATTTTTAAAATTAATATATATTTTCAGTATACAATATGGTCTTTAATTTGTCAAAAGATAAATTTATATTTCTAAAATTATGCGTTTCCCCTCTATTATATTTGACAAATACAAGATATCATGTTAAAAAATAGTATCCTTATGGTAGATAATTTCTCTATGCGGGGTATTGGCTTTGAATAAAAAAGAGTTTCGTTCAGTTGAAATTGACGATTTGACATTCGATTTTCAGCTTTTACCTCAATTTATTAACATTGGACAAATAAAAACGAGTAAACCTTGGGGATTTGAATCCCATGTTCATAACAATCATGAATGGCTTTTGAACAGAAAGGGAAAAGTTCGCTGCTGGATTGACGGTTACGAATTTACTGCCCGCAGAGGAACTTTCTATTTCATTCAGCCAGGACAAAGCCATAAGCAAATTAGCGAGGCAGGAGAAACTGATCATTGCAGTGTCAGGTTTCATCTCTATAATGCAGCCAAACAGGAGATCTATCTCTTCCAACCCCCAGGTAACCCGCAACGACAGGTACTGCAGGATAGAAATGGACAGCTCACAGACTATATAGAGCGCATTTACAAGGAAGTCTGGAAACAAAGGCAAGGATGGAAACAGATTGCTGAAGCTATTATCATCGAGATGATTTGGTACGTACGCCGCAAACTTGACATTTTTCCTGCGAATATTGAGAGCAGTAACATCTCTATTCATCATAGAAATATTGTCAATCAAGCCAAACGTTATCTTCAGTCAAATCTAAACCACCAGGTCGGGCTTGAAGAACTGTCAAATTACTGCTGTACCTCTTATTATCACATCGGACGTATATTTAAAAATATCACAAACATGACACCCCTTCAGTATACTCATTCACTACGCATTGCTAAAGCCCAACATCTTCTAGTTAAATCGGATATGACTATTTACAATATCGCTAATTCAGTTGGATTTCAAGATGCTGCATTTTTTACACGTCAATTCAAAAAAACTGTGGGAGTTACTCCTAAAGATTATAGATTAAGATGCTTTCCTGAAATTCTCATACAAGAAAAAAGCGTAGAGCAAAATCAATAAAAAACATTGAGATCCATTTTTATTTTCTCCTGTGATTTTTTTCAAATATCTGGGTTTTTTGAAATTTCCTGAAATTTTCCCACTCTATATCCTTTACGGAAACTATTAGGGGTAATTCCTGAGATTCTCTTGAAATGGCGACAGAAGAATCCTTGGTCTTGATAACCGCAAAGCTGAGCAACTCTTTTTATTGGAAGGGTGCTTTGCAGCAATAAAGCCCTGGCATGAATAATGCGCTCCCTTAGAATGTATTCCTGGATAGTCCTGCCTGTAACTTCCTTAAAAATCCTGGTTGTTTGGTTTCTGCTTAAAAAAACTATTCCAGCCAGTTTGTCGAGTGGAAGAGAGTCTTCAAAATGTTTTTTTATATATTCCTGTATTTGTCTTGTTCTCTTCTGGTTTAATGTGAAGTGAATAGTTTTTAGCTTATTAGTTTCTACATATTCATGAAGGATAGCTAACATCCATACTTCCCTTGTTTTTTCTTCTGATTCAAATAATCTTTTGCATAAGGTTTCAAAAAAAAGAGTGTCTTCAATAACAAGAGAAAATGGTAATAACTGGGTCGAAGAAGAAAAATTGAAGTGAATTGCATATACAGTTAATGGTTTTTTTGGATTATGGGTGGCCAGGTATCCCTCTCCGGGGCGAAGAATAAAACAACTTCCCTGACCAAGCTTAAATTCTCCGGTAGAAGCTTTTAATATTCCCTCTCCTCCGGATATGTACCAGAGATCATAATCCTGCAAGACATTTTTCCGTGTGTCCCAGCTCCATTCCGGAATACATTCAGAGAAAAGTAATGAATTAACTTTTATTGTGGTCATGGTGTAATAATACTATAAAATGATGAAATAATCTATTTCAAATATATATACTGATGGTATTATTCTATTATGGAATTAAAAAGGGAAGAGTACCTGGAATATATTACATTTGGGAATTTTAATAGACCCCTGTTTGTTGAACTTTTTGGGCCTCTCATTGGTCTTCCGGAAGAGTGGCGGCGTCAGGGCGCAAGCGAAGAAGAGATTAATCTAACTGTCTTTGGGTTCGATTATGTCAAACGACATACTCTTCAAGTTAACACAGGATTATTTGGCGGGTATAAGGCGTCTGTAATTGAGGATACTCCAGAGTATACTATTTCACGGGATCAATTAGGACGTACAATGAAGCTGATTAAATCATCGGCAACTATACCACTTCCTCAAGATTATCCCGTAACAGATATGGACTCCTGGTTGAGGGTGAAACCTTTTTATGTATTTAACGAACATCGCTTTATGCCACAATGGGAGGAGAGTGCAAAGCAGGCTCTGTTAACGGGGCATTTAATATGTGCAGATATCCTTGGTGGATTCGATGAACCTCGCCAGTTACTGGGAGAGGAAAATCTCTGTTATGCATATTATGAAAACCCCGAACTTATTCAGGATATTCTTACCACCATTGGAGATACTGCTTTTAAAGTATTGGAGAAGGTAACCAGGGCAATTCAGGTGGATCATCTTTCAATACATGAAGATATGGCCGGAAAGTCGGGAAGTTTGATTGGTCCAAATCAGATTTCAGAATTTTTAAAACCTTATTACCGAAAAATCTGGGATCTTCTTAAAGAAAGGGGAACTCGTCACTTTCGGCAGGATTCAGACGGAAATATGAATAGTGTTATTGATTCATTTCTGGATTGCGGACTTACAGAGATGTATCCCATGGAACCGGCTGCCGGGATGGATATTGTGGAAATACGAAAGAAATATGGAAAGTCGCTTTCTGTATCCGGAGGAATTGATAAGCACGTACTCCGCAGCACAAAAAAGGATATAAGAAAAGAATTAGAGTACAAACTGCAGCCGATTATGCAAACAGGCGGCGCTGTTTTTGGCCTGGATCATCGTATCCCCAATGGTACACCAATTGAGAACTATCGCTATTATGTGAAAACTGCCCGGGAAATTTTGGGGTTGGATCCTGCTCCTCAACCCGGGTGGGCAAGGATGGCTTTTTAGATATTCTTTTGTACCCAAAGCAGCTTCAATTTTCATACCAGTCCCGATAGTGGTATTTGCTATTAAATTAACAACAAAAGAATTGTTTCTTCTTATCAACCACATACTACTTGTCTGGGCTTCAGGGGAAGACCCTGTGACAAGGATGCGGAGGTTTTCTGACTAAAGAAGATGGTTAATGCTCCAACATTTCTTGAATCCCTTATTTCCCTTGTAGATCAAGAAAGTCTCGTAGAAAACTGATTCCAGTATGTACGCTTTTTCCTGCTTTCACCACGCCTACTCAGTTCGAAAAGATACAGACCCCATCCTTCTCATGAGTCAAATCCATCACTCCCGTCCAAAATCCAACCGTTTGTTGTTTCCATAGTGATTTTATTGTTCCTCCATTAACCCGGGGATAAGGGCTGACGCATAAGAGTAAACCGGACAAATAGACCGCCACCAGTGCATATTAAAGGAGCGTGGTATCCCGCCGCGTGCCGGTGGTATAGAGCGGCGATCTTGAAAACAGTATAGTAAATCGATACCGTATTTATATGTATCCAGATAATCTAACCTTCCTGTATGTTTCCAAAAAAGAAAAGCCAGACGGGCAACCTGCCCGATAACACTTGCGTGGTGTATCTCCTGGACTATTCCATCAGAACCGTTTAAAGTTTGAGGAGCTTTTGGTACCCAGTTTCTATCATAGGTCATACAAGGGGAGCTAGTCATTACGTGAGGGGCTTGCAGCAGGGCATTAAAGCTGCTGCGCGCAGCTTCAATCCAATCAGGCTTATTCAAAAGAGCTCCTCCCCAGTACAATCCTTCAATACAGTATATTACAAATTCCGAAACAATAATTTCGTCGTCAGCATTAGCAATAATTCCATTTGATCGTTGGCAGGTTAACAGTGCACCAGCCAGCCGTTCGGCAAGGGTATCGTCCGGCTGGGGTATTTGATTTTGTTTCATTAACCCGCAAGCCCAGAGCAACCTTGAACTGGTTATTATTTCGTGTTTAAGCCATTTACCTTCATTTTCATCATAAGCTTGTGATAAATTTCCATGTCCATCTATTAACTTTAAAAAACATTTCCATGAGATTTCGATAAACTCATCCAATATCGTTTGTCTATAACTGTTCTTTAAGCTGCTTTTTAGAAGAATTGCAGCAATTAGAATCTCAGCGGAATCAAAAG
>JAGLNY010000241.1 GCA_023139255.1 Spirochaetales bacterium | reverse complement strand
CCTTTAAGAAACTCCATGCCCAGGGCAAGTGATTTCTTATAGCTTTGTACATCGCGGACAAAATATTTATTTGAACTTACATTTTCCATGTAATTAACCTCTCTATTCTCTTGTGTAAAAAATAATCGTACTAATCCAGGTTAAACTGCGGCAGCCAATCTTTATGCTTTTCGAATAACTCAGATACACATTTTTCCATAAGGTCAATGTCGGTGTTACCGGGGAATGCCATTGCAGCCTGCATAACAAGATTCTTATCGCCGCTCATTGCAGCATCTACAGTAAGTTTGTTGTGAACGGCCGTTGCATACACATCCCCTACTACTGAATCCGGTAACGGTCCCATGGCGAGAGGTTTAGCACCCTGCCGGTTCATAATTGCCGGGACCTCGACTATCGCTTCATCCGGGAGATTGGATATAATCCCGTTGTTCGTAACATTCACAATTTCCAGGGCACCGGTATCGCAGGCCATTTTCCAGAGTGCACCCATTGCCTGGTCGCCGTGAGGGTTTTCCTCAGCCGCATCCGGCATAAAATCAGCGTCATCCTTACCAACCTGATTCTTCATGTAAGAGTAAACATTTTTTACCTGATTCGTTAATATTCTCGAAAGGGTATTACTTTCAGGTTCGGAAAGTTTAGACAGATAACTTCGTGCGTATAAGTAATATCGTGAGTAGCATGTTGACCCTGCAAGTATTCCATAATACCTGTAAATGGTTAACCATTGTTCAACATCGTATTTCATTTTTTTGTTCTCATTATTCCATTGAAACTTTTCAATAAGTTCGTCAAGCTTTGGATAGAGAGCCTCACCCTTATATCGCAGATCTAATGACCAGGTACAATGATTAACGCCTGCTACATAGGCTTCAATGTTTTTAGCTTCCGATATTGGTAATCCCATTAGCAGGCACATCAAAGATTGAACCCCGTAAACTCCGTCACAAAGACCCATATTGTTCAGGTTGGCAACTCGATTTGTCAGATCTGTAACCATACCGGACGGGTTAGAATAATTTATTACGATAGCATCAGGGCACACCTTTTCAATCATCCTGGCATGTTCGATAATAGCCGGGGCCTGACGGCACATCATGAACACCCCTGATACACCGATAGTCTCCATACCGAATAAGCCATATTTCTTGGGAACTGACTCATCAATAGCCAAATGCTTTATACCGCCTGCACGGATTGATGAAAATACGAAATCTGATCCTTCCAGGGCCCTTTCCAATGATGTATGTGCTTCAATTTTTACATCAAGTTTCTTTGCTTTTGCCACGCTATTTGCAAAATCCGCCATCAGCTGGACTGTCTCTTTGTTGATATCGTAAAGGCTTACCGTCGAGCCTGCCAGATCGCCTGAGGCAACGTGTTTCTCAAATGTATGCAGCATATAATGTGTATAACTGCTTCCACCGCCGATAATACATAATTTTATTGAAGGCATAACTATCTCCTCTATTATTGTTTTGTAAGTAATTCCCTTACTGTATCTCCGGCACGTACCAGGATGTCTTTCCCCCCTGATTTTTGCCACATTTCAAAATTGTTTCTCTCCATGATCGATGGATACCAGACGGCTTTTTTAAAATTATTGAGGGTGTGCTCCTCACCGGTAAAATGTCCTGCCGGATCTACTCTATTTATTATATCTAAAGCTAAGGTCTCTTCATTAATCTCGAAACCTGAAATAATTCGTTTGACCATGCCAATGATATCATTACATATTACCAGCGCTTCCAGAGAGCCGCTAAGCCCTGACTCCATATACCCAACATCATGAATTAAATTGGTTCCAGCCAGTGCGCAAGCCAGAAGAGAATATGCCCATTCCGCACCGGCCTGGGCGTCGATAACTTTGGAATCAGTGGCGCCTGCTGTTCCGAATACAGGCAATTTGTATCGTAGGGAAAGCTGGGAAAGCACTACATCAGCCAGACGCCATTCAGGTGCCCCGTAAGAATATACTGTTGTCTTCATATCCAGGGGGCTTATACAGCCTCCATAAATAAAAGGCGCTCCGGGTGCCTTGAGCTGATGCATTACAAGCCCTGCCAAACATTCAGCATTTGCTAAAGCAATTGCCCCGGCCAGTGTCACCGGCCCTGTTACCCCCATCATTATTGTCGGCACATATACGATAGGTATGGCGTTACCGGCACAAAACATCAGTCGGTCAAGAGCACCTGCATCGTGCTGGAGGGGAGAAATAAATTGGCCATACAGTATGTAGTTTGGCGCCTGGCGGAAATTCGCCTCTCCTCCGCAACTCTGACAGGCCATTTTGTGTATATGCTCAAGCGTTCCCTTTCCGGAATATTCCGTCATGATAATCGGCTTAACTGTATTTTCCAACATCACTTTAAACTGCTCAATTTCACATCCGGGAGCCGGGATGTCATTAGGCAGGGCGTATGACATTACAAAGTCAATATTACTTAGTTTTTCACAAATTTGAGTCGCCTGTTTAACGTCTTCAAGTATGCTTTCACGCCGCTGAAGGTTATTCGAATCAATGGAATATTCCAGATCGCTGCCTGTTCCAAAATAACTATTTTCCCCTTCCAGTGTCATCGCAACACTTGCTTTACGGTTATATATTTCAATTTTCGAAGGTGCCGAGGCAAGGGCGTTTTCAACGAGTGCTGCCGGGATATATACTCGGAGGTCGTCTTTGACTATAGTCCCCGCGTTTGCCAGCATTTCACGAACAGGGGCAGAATGAACATTCAAACCTGTATGTGCCAGGATTTCCAGAGAGGCTTTATGCAAACTGTCCAAATGTTTTTCGTCAACTGGAGCTATCGAAAGTCTTATCTTGCTTGTATTATCCATTTTTTATCCTTTCATACTCTCTACACAATCGGAATATCGGTAGCGTACTGGAAAAGTGTTTCCCCGAGAGTGGCAGCATTCACATCGGCCATGGTAAACTCGGTTTTCCGGAAACGATATCCGGGCACATCCACCTCACACTCACAGACCTCACCGTTATCAAGAATCGCAGTACTTAACCGGCTGGCCAATGCATAACGGATAGGCAAAAGACCGATATCCTCTTTACCATGCCGAAGCAGGGCTGCGCCTATAAGGGCCTGATTATAATCATCCATATCTCCTTTGCTCATTAATGAGACCCCGCACATTTTTTTCCAATCCGCTGCAACCATTTCCCCAAGACTGCAGCATACATGCGAGGCAACATCGATACACGCCTGAATCATGTAGAACTGCGGATAGTCGGGGTAGAAGGCGCAAAGATAAATGGACAGTTTCGCGGCATCCATTGCCAGCCTGTCATCGTCCCGTACATCCTCCGGATATGCATACCGGGATAACATACGTCCCGTAGAAAATAGGGTAAACCAGGACGGGCTGTTACCACTCGCCTCACCCCCTGCAAGCATTTTAAAATCACTTTCCGGAAGAGAACGGGCATAGTCGACCTGGTCGGTAATTATTTGTCTTACCCGGTCAGGTGTCATCCCAAGAAAACTGACCCCTTCCACATCAAGGGCTTTTATATATTCTGTCAAACCTAATGACATGGGAGTCAAGAAAACCTTATCTATGCAGGGTTCAAACGTACCGAAACGGTACCTTTCGTGCAAACTGCCGTTAGGTCTTTGCATGTTAATGATTGTTTTAGCATATCCGGCAGCCCATTCAAGACACTTAATTGCCCGATCCTCTTCATTATGACGTTTGAAAGTATGATAAGCCAATGTATAAGCCTTTACCGCCTCAAATTGATTCCAGGGTCTGGGCCACTCCTCACTGCCCGGTACAAGAGTCCCATCCGGCTGAAGGTCGGGCGGCGGCATTACACTGCCGTCTTTGAATTTATGACACTTTTCGTAATGGGCAGACAGCTTTTTAAAAAGGGAATCGGAAAAACGCCGGTCGTTAAAAAGTTCATAAAGAGCAGCCAGCAAAGAGCAGAGCCGTATCGCATAACTGCCGCACGTACCTTCATTAGCACCCCACCACTCTGTTATGGGTTCAAGGGTTCCCACATAATATACGTAAGGGAATAAGTCCTTCAATGGTCCTTCTTTATATTGCAGCTTCAGGTAGGTTTCACCCACCTTTTTCATTTTATTACGGGGATCCCCGTGAGCAAAGATCCTCCTGGAGCTTTGCCCTCTGCAGGTCTTCGCCAGAAGAAAGTGTTCACCATCCGGCAGGTTCACCTTCCCTGTCCAGATTCCTTCATTAACCTGCTCGAATTGCACCTGTGCATCTTCCCCGGATATGTGCAGGACAGGCTTGTCATCTGCAAAAACCGTGATACGCTGCTCGGTATCTGCATCTATATGCGGGTTTACTTCAAGTGTAACGTCGTTTGGTTCAATCGTAATCCTTGTTTTCAAGATTTGGTCGCCAAAGATTTCAACAGGCAAACGATACGCGCCCCTAAGTGTTTTCTCACTACGGGGTTGAATAGCTATTCGGGATTCCGCGGAACTGATGGTAATCTGCGGCATCCTGCCCTGCTCGTCTGTCAACTTAACTTCATCCTTATCATTAAGTATGGCATTCTTTGCATATTCAATGGATTCGGCCCGGCCGTTTTGTCCGCAAATACTATGAGTAAAAATCGGGTGCCAGAAAGTCACTAAGCGCTGACTCTCAACGCTGTCCGAATAGCTGACACTCATTTCGATGGCATTTTCAAGAAGACGAATTCCCCAATCCGCTCGGATTTCAGTGGCTCCCCCGGCTAACCTCTTTTCTTTTTCTTCTTCGTCATAGCCGACAACATCTATAGCAGATGAAACAGGATCTCCCTTTCTGTCTGATGGGAAAAAACGCAAGCCCTTCATTATAAGACTATTATTATCTGAATCAAACTCTACGTTATCCGACTCGGTTACTACAGCTCCGTATTGTATAGGCATATAATATTCACCGCTCTTCTGGTATACAGGTACAATTCCGAAAAGCCAATCACTCATGGCTGCCGACCATCCTGTGTCATAGAGCAACGCACGCAGCGTGCCATACTTCCCGTAAACGAAAATATTAACAATCTTCGGTTTCACCGTGTCGATAAGCACGGATATATTTTTGTTCGAGAGCATGTACCACGAGGACAGAAGTTTTCCAGTTTTAAACCAGCCGTTTTCTCTAAAATGTTCGGCTATTGGCTTATCAAAAGGTAATAGCGGTTTTTGATACTGTTTTACTTGTTCAGTCATTTTATTGTTCCTTCTTGAAAGTCAGTAATTTAGGCTAAAGCATAGACCTATTCTTATTTATTATACTGAGTCTGTAAATGGATAAATTGGTGTAAACCTTGGACATTGTTGCGGGTAATTTATATCGCAGCATCGCAATATTATCCAAAGTTCTCGCAAAAAAATCTCTGGTCAAGAGAAATGAGCCTGCT
The DNA here is from genome assembly GCA_023139255.1 of Spirochaetales bacterium. Taxonomy (GTDB): domain Bacteria; phylum Spirochaetota; class Spirochaetia; order JABMQR01; family JABMQR01; genus JABMQR01. The sequence continues at coordinate 4,117 of JAGLNY010000241.1, read as the reverse complement.
GTATACTATGAAATATTATGTTACCGAGAGAACGCGTCTTTAAAACATTAAATCATCAGGAACCTGATATCATCCCCTGGGGAGAACATTGGGTGGATTATAATATCTATGAAGATATTCTTGGCAGGGAAACTTTTGTCCATGCAAAAATGAAAGAAACTAAAGCCTGGTGGCAAAAACAAGATCAGGAAATTATTGAATCCTACAAAAAAGATACAATCGATTTGGTAGAGGCTCTTGGATTCGATATTGTCACTGTGCAAGTTTTCACCAAAGAAACACCCCCCATGAAGCAACTCGATGAAAACAATTATGAAGACAGCAAAGGCAATATCTACCGTGTCTCTTCCGTAACTCATGATCTTTTGCCTTATCGTATGAATCCTGATGGTTATACTCCACCGACATTAGAAAGTCTGGAAAAAGAAATTTATAAAATTGACAACTATGGTGTAGAAAAGCCGCAAAACTGGCAGTGGGAATGGGTAAGACATATAGTGAAAAAAATGAAAGGTACTCATTTTATTGCCTGTTTAGCCGATGATATTGGTTTTCCCGGTTTCGGCCAGACTGCTGAGGAATTTTACATCAACCTGGCACTCCACCCGGAAATGCATGCTAAACTAACCGAATTAGCCGGAAAAAAAGCCATCGGGATGTTGAAATATTATGCAGAAGAAGGAATAGACGGCGTTATTCCTTGCGCGGATTACGGCAGCAGCACAGGACTTCTAGTCAATCCGGGCATCTTTATAGAACATATATTCCCATGGTTGAAAGCCTATTGCGATGAAGCACATAAACTCGGGATAAAAATGTTTAAGCATTGCTGTGGCAGAACCTGGGATATTTTTGAATATTTCATAAAAGCAGGATTTGATGCATATGAGTCAATCCAGCCAACTGCCGGAATGGATATCAAGCTTCTAAAGGAAAAGTATGGTAATAATATTACTCTTTGGGGTGGGGTCAGTAACGAAAAACTAATAGGCGGTACGGTAAAGGATGTTGAGAATGATGCCCGTTATGCTATTAAGCATGCTTCACCGGGAGGTGGATTTATCTATGGAGCAAGTCACTCATTGGCTGTAGGGACATCTATTGAAAATCTTTTAACTATGAAGCATTGTCGTGAAATTTTTGGGTTTTATCCAAATAATTCAGATAATAGTAATGGATAAGAAATCATTTTCTCACATGGGAATCGATGTACGGTTTCTGACTCTCAAAATCCCCACTTATAAACCCGGACCGGTTAATCCGAATCCTCCGTTGTTTGGAAAAAATATACATGCGATTTACCCTTACACCTGGCAAAAATCATTTACCACAGAAGTGGAAAATAGAATCTACGATGCAATTCTTGTACGTTCTTGTTTTATTGAAGTGACTATCCTGCCTGATTGGGGAATGCATATATATAAGGTCATTGACCTAACTACCGGCCGCGGAATGTTCCACTGTCCAAAAATTATGAAACCTGCACACAATGCCATGCGCGGCGCCTATGTCGCAGGTGGTGTGGAAATGAACTTTCCGATAGGCCATAATGCCTTTACATGGTCCAGGGTTGGTGTTAACGTAAAAAAAACCAATGAAGGTGTTCAGATTCTCTTTTCTTCCCGTGACTACCGGGGCGGAACGCGGATCGCAGCTGGAATTACTGTGATGAGTGATTTTCGGGGGCTATGTTTTGATCAGTTTCTGTATAATCCAACACCCATCCCCCAACCGTGGTATTACTGGCTAAATGCAGGAATTACTCCTCACAAAAGCTTGCGCTTTCTTTTTCCCACGCACACCATGCTTGGACATTTTGAAGGTTCTTTCATGGAAACTGTAACCCCCTACCCGTATCCGGTGAAAAACAACATTAATTACAGCATTAATCTTGAAATTCCCGAGCCTATTGGCCTTTTCAGTCCAGGCAGTCTGCAGGGATGGTTTGGTGCTTATTATGATGATTGGGATTTTGGAATTGTTCGGTGGGCTCCTCCGTGGCAGGTTGCGGGTCAAAAGTTCTGGTCATGGGGAAACTCAGAAGAAGGTCTTTTATGGGGAAGGGTTGCCTCAGATCAGGAGTTACCAATCCCTGAAATCCAGAGCGGCAGGCCGGAGACTCAAATGGACAGGGGAATATTCCGCCCTTACTCTGTAATTTCACACCGTGAATGGTGGATGCCTGTATCGGAAATTGGTGATGTACATTCAGTAACTTCAAACGGCGCCCTAGGAATTGTACAGGACGACGGAAAAACATCAATACGAATTTGTCCATCAAGGGATGTAAAGGAAATTCAGCTTCAAGTAAATGGAAAACTTACCGGAGACTCATTTAATCTGAAAGCAGGCAAGACATATAAAAGAATGATAGATATCCAGAAAGAAAATATCAATTCAGTTTCTGTGATTGAATCTCATGGCAAGCTATTCTCATGGTCAGATGAAAAAGAAAGGTACGCTGTAAATATCGACACCCTCTACGATAATCCGGAACCTGTTGTAGATATGAGCGCGGAAAAGCTCTTCCTCCGTGGATTCAGTTATGAACGAACCTTAAGGCCTGCCCTTGCCCAAATATTTTATGCTTATGCACTGAAAAAGGATCCTGGTTTTTCGCGTGTTCATTTAAGATTGGGTAATTTGCATCTGGCTTCCGGTAATTACAACGAAGCTCGTAAAGAGCTCATGAATACACTCCAGACGGATAGAATGAATGATGAAGCCCTCTACCTTCACGGTCTTGCGTCACTCTGGGATGGGGATGTTAAACAGGCCCTGGCAGATTTCACACGAACGGCAGCTACAGGGGAAACATACGTACTACCTGCACTTATTCAGCTCACTTTTATTGCCCTGCAGGATAAAGATTACCTTAAAGCGCAATTACTTGTCAATTCTGCCATGAATATAGACCCGGTAAATCCACTGGTATTGTTCCTCTCATGTTTGGTTTCACGAAAAACAGGAAAGATAAAAGAGTGCTTAAAGGCATGTGAAAAGCTTGACGCACGGCTTGGTGTAAGTACGATGGCGCATTGGGAAAGGTCATTTGCTAAAAAAGCTGCCGGCAGCTTGTATATCCGGGCACATGATGAAACTGAGGATGAATCTCTCATTGAAGCAGCTTTACTTTATGCCGGTTGCGGCGCAAAGAATGAGACACACCTACTCCTTTCTCATGTTTCTTCTCCTGAGGGGAAAACAAAAGCAGCATATCTTGCAAGATTAATGGATAAGAAATCCACTCTTTATAGAGAAAGTGTATTGTTCTTTGCCTGGGGAAGAGAGATGAAGTCTGCTCTCTCGTCTTCCCTCGAAATAGACCCGGATGATCATATCGCCTGTTTTAGCCTGGGATGTCTTTTGGCGGAAACCGGGCTCATGGAGGAGGCGATTTTTTATTTGAAAAGAGCGGGGAGGCTTATTCCTGAAAATCCACTTATTCGCACCACACTGGGAGCTGTTTATATGGAGGCTGGAGAAATCTTTAACGCTGTTGATGAACTTTCCGTTGCAATTACACTAAGTCCACACAACCCTCATGCCTGGGTGTTACTGGACCGAGCTCTCGACAGGACAGAGACACGCGACCAGGCATGGCTAATGAAGTTTTCATCCGCTTCCCCTGAAGTGTTGAACAATGAAGAAGCAAGGAAATCTCTTGCACAGCTCATGTCCGATCTTGGAGAGTTTGACAGAGCATCCGCGCTTCTCTCTTCCTTGACTTTTCACCCATATGAACTGAGCCATGATTTGCGTAACCTCTGGTCGGAAACCCACAGAAAAAAAGCGATTTCCCAGTCCCTTGATGGAAAGTTTCTTGATGCAACCGAATCGATTGTACTTGCCCTTGAATATCCGGAAAACCTGCAATTAGGAAAACCTTTCAGGAGTTTTGATGCACAATCCCTATATACTGCCGGATGTATACTCAACCGGGCCGGAAATAAGAAAGAAGCTGAAAACTATTTTAAGCAAGCTGTCGATGAGGATCAGCCCGATCCGACCACAGCAAAACCATGGTCAATTCTTGCCATGATCAGACTTGGGAAAGGGGATGATGCCTTCATGCAGTTACAAGAATTGCAAACCAGGGCTGTATGTTATCTTGAGG
>JAGLNY010000240.1 GCA_023139255.1 Spirochaetales bacterium | reverse complement strand
GATATAACTATAATCAGTGACTGTATGAGCAACTTACATTCCATTGCTCTTGTGCAGGAGATAAAACTGCATAATAAAAACGCAAAAATTCTGATCCTTGCCGCTCAACTTTCAGACTTCACAGTAATTGAGACCATAAAAGCAGGGGTAATGGGATTCATATCCCGGACAAATGATTTTCAGGTACTGAAAAAAGCATTGATAAAAATCTATCATAACCAGCCCTATTTCTGTGATTCGGTATCACAGATTCTGGCGAGGAATCTCACCGTTGATGATAATCCTTCTTCCTTGAAAGCTATCTTTAAAAAGCTTACTAACCGCGAAAAAGAGATTATGATCTCACTGCTGGACGGGATGTCAATCAATGATATTGCGAATTCCCTGCATATCAGCAGGAAAACAGTAACTACCCACAAGTCAAAGGTGTACAGGAAATTTAATATAACCAATACAATCGAATTTGTGAAAGTTGGAAATGAGCTGGGATGTTAAATTTCTTATAGTACTGAAATGAATCAGTTGGTTAATCATCGATCTTAATTTGATTTGTAAGATAAAGTCGACTAGTACAAATTGTTTTCTATCTTTCTATTAAGCACTTCCCCTATATAAATTAAGTCTTCGCTTACACCTTTACGGGCTATTTCCTATGCAGTATCATACAAAAAAACCTGTTGTTGCTGTATAATGGAGTTTGATGAGTAATGGAATTTTGTTTCTATAGAGGAGTTCTTGAAGGAATTTGAAAAAACATATTTTTTATAATCTCTTTATTTAAATTTGCTTTTTGCATGTTCTTTTAAGTGGTTTGCTATGTCGAATAAGTCAAATTCCGTACTCATAATAGGGAATTACACCCTGTTTGTTGAAGGAATCAAGTCTCTTTTAGAATCTCAGAATAAATTCAAGACAATTCATACCTCTAATAATGCAAAAGATGGATTGATGGCATTTAAAAACAATACCCCAATGCTAACCTTGGTGCATGAAAACCTTAATGATATATACACGCCGAATTTAATTCAGGAAATATTGTTATTAGACTCGTCCGCGAAAATCCTGGTTCTATCAACTAAAATCACTGAGTTTTCAACAACAGCCATTGTGCAAGCAGGTGCTGTTGGTATACTTTCATGCAGAAATAGTAAAGATATTTTCATAAAAGGTATAGACACCATAATTGAAGGAAATTCATACTACTGCTCTATTGCTTCACACTATCTTGCAATGGGTATCAGAAACAACAAGAATGGCATTGAGAAATCCCTTGATAGTTTAAGCAATAGGGAAAAAGAGCTTTTCTTCTCCTTCCTCAGGGGTAAAACAAATTCAGAAATAGCTGATTTTTACCATATCAGCAAAAAAACAATTTCATCACACAAATCCAGGATATATAGTAAATTACGGATAAAAAACCAATTTGAGTTATTCATGATTGGTTTGAAACTTGGGTTCTATGATCAATCTGAAAATGATTCAAAAACCCCCGGTAAGTCTGGATGGGCTGAAAAAAACTCACAATTCATTTCGTAGACCATATTTTTGTTATTACAAAGATCTTCAAAAGGCACCACAGATCAAATACTCTGAAATAGTATATCATACTCAAGGTTGATACCATTTCTTTGTGATACTATGTAAGATGCTTATGTATTGTTTGCAACAGGATTTATCTTCAGTCCTGTTATTGAAGCTATACTCATCTTTTAAATGCAGATTGCATGTTGTGCAATCTGCATTTTTTTAAAGGCTCTTTTACTGGGACTTCCGGGAGGATAGAGTATTACCTCACAACCAATAGGAATGTAAATAGTTCATTCCACTTTTTACCGCTTTTACTGGAGAGAGAAGTCTCTCCCTCACTCAATCCCGGCCTTCACACCCTTTTTCTCATACCATTATAATCTTCAAGCTTACCATTCCAATAACTAACGTATTGCCATAACCCAAGTTCTGTCCGTCTCTACTTATGCGTGCTTACGCATGTTGTCTACAGATAAGAAAAATATTCACTTTCCAAGAATTATCCGGAGATGAAATAAATTTTTGTGGATTTATGTTTTCAGGTGCTATGTTCAATCCCGAAATTTTCCAATCGATTTTTCGTGATGACCTGCATTTAAAGCATGTAGAAGCTACATTTTTTCAAACTCTCTGGGTGTTTGGGTATTACGGTGCCTGGTACCTGCAGATCGATTAGCCATTGTTACAGTCAAATTCATCCGGATCAGTATCTTTTACTTTGTTAAGAACTGAAATAAATCGGTCTTTATCGCCGCGGCTTGCTCTTAAAGAAAGATAGTCTTCAGTCTCTAAAGCTGTGATTTTTTCTGCAATCGCACTAGCAATAAATTGATTCATTGAGACATGATCTTTTTCAGAAATCTTACGAAGACTACGATGTAAAGACTCTGGTATTCTTATACTAAGTGAACTCATTATTTTCTTCCTCCTTCCAAATACTCTTTTGGGGTTATTGTAGATATTCCAAATTTTATGGATTCTATAAAATCTTTCTGATTATAAGTAATAATGTATTTACTCTCTGAATTTACCGCTACTTCTAAAATATGATCATCAAATGGATCTTTTAAAATTGGCCTCCAAAGATAATAAATTTTTGTTTGATTACCAACCTTACATAAGTAATCTATAAAATCTCGAATGTCTTTTACCGTTAATCCTATGTTATCTTTAAATTTTAATAATATTGACTCATACTCAAGAATTAAAGGAACGGAGATATTAAACATAACTTGATCCTGGGAGATAAAATCCAACAACTTATATGAGTAACCCTTCTTTGATTTCAATCCTGAGAGTATTACATTTGTATCAATTACGACTTTATCTCTTATCATGGTATCATATACAATACCACAACTCTTCTAAAAAATCAATGCCTCCTAACCCATATTGGTCTTATAAAATAATTGTTGGAAACATCGTTGTATGAAATATGACACTATCAAAGTGCTCCAAATCAAAATTTCAAAATCTCAACAATTAAACTTACATTTTCTTGCATCCCGACCCTGGCCGCAATACTTGTGACATCTATCTTGACACATAGGGATACTTCCACCGAAAATGTGTGTTTTTGTGGAATCGACCTGGTACCGCAATATCTCCTGGTACCTGCAGTCTGCATTTCTGTGTGAAATGAATATGGTACCGCAATAGACATTTCTTTAAGATAATGTGCCTATTTCAGTTGAGACATACTCCCTTGATCATTCCTTGATCAGCCAGCAAGAAAGGATTCCTGCTGTTGCATAGCAGATAATTGCAATTATAAAAACTCCTCTGAAACCCAGAATAATTGCAGTAATTGTTGCCAAAAGAATACTGATGACAGAAAAGAATCCATTAATCCCCCATGCCCAGGCAAGGGAAAAATCATTTTTCTTTTTTAACAGATTCAATCCCTGAGGGAGAGGAATCCCCATGAAAAATCCCTGGGGTGCAATCATCAGAAGTACAAGAAAAATCTTGAAGCCGATGGATAATGTCATAAAAAATGAAAATATTATGTCCATAAAGAAAAGATAAAATCCTGTAATAAGTACAACAAGAAAAACAGAGATAAAAATTCTTCTGTTTTCAGGGAACAACCTGTCAGAAAACAGACTCCCCATTCCGCTGGAAACAAGGAGTCCTGCAATAACAACTGGAAGTGAATATGAAGGATCTCCCAAAAAAAGGACCATCTTTTGAATCAAAGGCATTTCAATAAAAAAATATCCCACCCCGATTATTGAAAAATAGGCAAAAACAACCTTATTAATCTTCCTGCCTGTCCTGCCACTTATCAGCAAAGGAAAGATTATAAAAATAAAACTTATTATCATTACAGGTAAAAGAATAATAAAGAGAATAAGGTATCCCCACTCTGTAACCGGAAGCTGGGAAGGTCCGTATTTTATTATATATTTGATTACCGGGAGTTTAAAAAAATTATAAAAATAAGGCCTGTTGTCTGTTGGTGCTGTTATATCAAAATCATACCCTTTAACAAATGAATCAGCCTTCTCTGAAAAGAGCTTTTGCAGTCCATTATAATACACAGGGGTTTCAAGCTCTATAAATTGATTAACTTCATTTTCCTTAATGCCTGGATAATACACAAGATCAAAGAACCTTTTCCTTGCAAATTCTCTGGTCTTGTCCTTTATCCCTTCTGTAACAGGTGTTTTTGAAACCATAACAGTCATGGTCTGGAGAGACCTGATTGCAATTAAATGTTCTTTTACATCTTCAATCCCCATCTTTTTTAAAGCTTTGATTAGAAGGTTAAAAACCTTCAGATTATCCCTTGGAGGGGTAACCATCCACCTTGTGATGGCAAGAAAACCCGTTTCATTCAGACACTTAAAATAATCTTCAATCGATTCAACAGTGTAAAGATAAGATTCATTTAAAGCATAAACTCCTGATGCAGTTGTGTTGTAAGCATCAATCATTGAAAGCTCTATGAGATCGTATTTCTTCCTGGTCTGTTTTATATAACTCCTTGCTTCCTGATTATGAATTGTCACATTTTCCCTGTTGTAAATTTCCCCGGAAAAGGTCCCAAACTGATTTCTCATCAGTTCAATCACCCTATGATTTACCTCAACCCCGTCAATTTTTTTAAATCCACTTAAAACAGATTTTAATATGGACTCTCCACCACCTGCTCCGATAACAAGCACATTATTTTTTTTATCAATCACATGAAATGGAAGATAAGAGGCAAGATATTTAATGTAACTTATATCATTGATATCACCTTTAAAAGGGGTAACAGGACTCATTGAACCTGCATCAAAGAAAATCCCTTTCTGCTCAGGAACATGAAAAGGGGACGCAAGACTCAAACCTGCAGTGGAACGAAGTCCTTTAGCTTCTACAACCTGAACTACAGCAAGAGGTGAATAGTCTTCGTAAACAACTTCAGCATCAGGCAAATTTAATGCTCCTGATATGGCTTTATACTGGGACACTTTTTTGATATCAAGTGATAAGAAAGCCATGATAACTGTAACACCCAATAAAACCATTATTGTTACAGATACAAAGGCATATCTCCGGCTGATATTAAAAGCAGTTACAAGAGCAGGAATCATTGAAATAAAAATTATGCCGGCCATTATATCACAGGGATGAAAAAAAAATGAGGCTGCAACAACACACAGGGGCCCTACTCCTGAACCAAGGAGATTGATAAAATAGCTTTTTGAAATCGAATATTTTAAAAATGCAATGCAGATAATTGATGCACCAATAAAAAAGGAGAACCCCATTATAAAAAAATATAGAAAAACAGCTATTACCTGCCCTGGTCTGAATGTTATTTCATAAGGGTTAAAGTCAAGGGTTGAGGATATAATAAATCCAAGCCCCAGAAAAACGGGAAATAAAAGCATTGCACCTGAAAAATAAAGGGAATAATTTTTTTCAATCCTTTTCACAATTACACTGATCACAGATCCGCTGACCCCGAACCCCAGAAGTGCCATGGTTATTATTAGGGATGAAAGGTTATGCCATTGCGAATAAGAAAAGATCCTTGTAAAGATTATCTCATAGCTAAGGATTGAAAAAGATATGAAAAAAATCGAAATATTGACGGCCCCTTTATTTATCTCTTTCAATTTAATCACCCGTTCTGGTAAGTGGAACAAAACGAACAAAGGTGATTATATTTGTTTTTATATCTCCGTCTTTTTCCTTTTTCACAAGAACCAGCTGCTGTACTTTAAAAGGAGGCCCAACAGGAATACACATAACCCCGCCGAGTTTCAGTTGTGTTATTAATGGAGGAGGAATAAATTCAGATGCGCAGGTTACAATTATTGCATCATAGGGTGAATGTTCTTCCCATCCGAAATAACCGTCTTTGTGGCTTGTTTTAATATTTGTATATCCAAGGTCTTTTAAAGTCTCGCTGGCTTCTTCATAAAGGGGCTTAATAATTTCGACAGTATATACCTCTTTGGCAATTTCTGAAAGTACAGCTGCCTGGTAACCAGAGCCTGTACCAACTTCCAGCACTCTGGATTCCTTATCCAGTTTGAGGAGTTCTGTCATCAATGCTACTATATATGGCTGAGAAATTGTCTGCCCGTAACCTATTGGTAAAGGTCTGTCTTCATATGCCAATTCTCTGATTTCTCCGGGAACAAATTCATGCCGCAGCACATTTTCCATGGCATTCAAAACATTCCGGTCTTTAATACCCCTCGACTCGATTTGATTCAATACCATATATTTACGATTATCAGCAGATAAATCCACAGGCATGGCTGATCCTATTCCGATCAAAGAAAAAAAAGCAGATAGAATAATCAAGATAACAGGAGCTCTGAATAATAATTTTAATTTATTCATGCCCGGTCTCCCTTCATATTTTGTATAGAATTGAGATATAAATATTATCTGCTTAATTCCCTGAAAAGGCAATACGTTTGCTATGCAGGAGAAAGTGCACGAAA
>JAGLNY010000024.1 GCA_023139255.1 Spirochaetales bacterium | reverse complement strand
TTTGGTATCAATCTTAAACTTGAAGAGATATATTGTGAAGGTTGTATTAGCAGTAATTGTGATGATATTAAGTTGATTGATTCTGGTTGTAAAGTACGACCTTGTGTAATAAATAAAGGATACGAGAACTGTTCACAATGTGAAGAATTTATCTGTGAAATTTTGGAAAAGATAATAGTGAAATATGATGATCTCATTAATAATTCGGAGAAGAAAATAAGTAGAAGTGACAGAAAGAATTTTATAAAACCTTATGAGAATTATAATCGATTAGTAGAAGAAAGAGAGAAACATGGGGCACATTCCAGAATGTATAATAAGATGCTAGTGCCAACAGTGGAGGATATGAGTAGTTTTATAGAGAATAGGGAAATTATCACCTTGTGGGAAAAATTGCATACCCAAATTAATGATTATTATGATTTTAATAAGCTTTTGAGATATGCAGGCAAGAATTATGGATGGGTTATTAATTATAGATATAGAACCAAATCAATACTATCTATCCATCCTGAAAGAAATGCATTTACTGTATTATTTGTTTTCGGGAAAAAAGAGTTAGAAGAGTGGAAAAAAGAAAAACGACATATAAGTAATAAAACAAATGATATTATTGAAAGTACAAAACAATACCATGATGGTAAGTGGATATGGTTGAGGATCCTTGGGAACGAGCAATTTAATGATTGTTTAACATTACTGAATATAAAAAAGAAAATCAAATGAACGAAATGTGGAAACAATGTTTCAAACTGGTCTTAGAAGGGATATCTTGCGGATCTCTTGGAATAGCCGCCGTTATTACAAATTCTGATGGTGGTATAATTTCAAACCTATGAAGTATGTATTATGAAACTCACAAGAACAGCATATACAGAAAATGATTTTCTCAGGATCAGGGATTTTTTGGTTGATTCATATAAAAACAATTATTTTCAGCATAATTGGCTAATCGACAGATGGAATTTTTGCAGGTATGTTTCTCAATCTATGCACAATACTTTTCATACATGGCCGGATACCGTTGGAGTATGGACAGATGAAAATAATAAGATTGTTGCTGTTGTTAATTCTGAAGGGGAAAACAGAGGAGAAGCGTTCTTTCAATTAGAAAAGCTCGATTTTTCCGATGATTTGCTTAATGAATTTATTAATTATGCAGAGTTGAAATTTCCGGCTAAGAATGAATCTGGTGTCTTTATTAACCTTAGAGTAAATGAAAACTCCTACCACTTGAAAGAGATAGTAAAGCAGAGAGGTTACATTTTACAAAACTGGAAAGAAACAACAGCTTCTCTCCTTATTAATCAGGATTGCGATGTGATTATTCCTGAGGGTTTCAGAATAGTTGATTCAACTACAGTTTCAAACTACCAAAAAGGTCTCGCGCATGGCAGGGCTTTTGGTTATTATAAAAACGATCAACCTGATGATACTATGGGGGAAAGAGCTGTTGCATCACTAATAAATGCACCGGACTATAAACCGGGGCTGGATTTATCAATAGTAGATAAAAATGATGAAATTGCTGCATTTGCAACGGTTTGGTATGATAAATCAAATCAAATTGGGATATTGGAACCAGTTGGGACAATCCCAAAATACCGGAAAATGGGTCTGGGAAAGGCAGTGATTTATGAAGGTATCAATAGAATAGGAAAACGTGGGGCAAAGAAAATGTATGTTGGTTCTGATCAAATATTTTATCTGTCAATTGGATTCGCTGTTGAATACTCAAAAGAGAT
>JAGLNY010000239.1 GCA_023139255.1 Spirochaetales bacterium | reverse complement strand
TTTCGTGAGAAGGGTGCATATTCCGGCGTATACGGACAGTGAAACCAGGAACATCCGGATACTCTGTCGTTTGATACATCTTATGGTAATTCCCGATAATTTTTCAGATGATCGAATCTTCTTGGACTCCAAAGCTAAAATATATTATTGGGATAACTCTATCCATAATTGCATTGACTATCGTCGGATCAGGGAAATAAATCGTACTATTGTGTATGCGAGATCTGTCATGAAAGGATTGCACTGCCCTGTACAGAAGTACCAGATCGCCTATCCCCTCTGTTTTTGGGAACCGGCAGCTACCTTCTTCAGGTCGGCTGCCAGGGTTCGCAACTCGGTGTTCGAGAGATACTGATGCAGGTATGCACTTGTCTGTGCATAAGCAGTCATGATCTTCGATTCGATTTGTTTACCTGCAACTGCCACGGCAATGTGGGAGACCCGGGTGTCCATATCATCTTTCACCCGCCAGATATAGCCCTTACCTTCCAGTTTATGGACAGCCCGACCTATATTGCTGCGGTCGATTTCCAGGTGAGAGGCCAGTGCTTCCTGGGTGCAGGTATCCCCCCGTTGTTCATAGAGGTATATGAGGATCCGCATTTCACTGAAAGTTATTCCCAAGGAGTAGAGTTCTGACACCATTTGTTCCTATACCCCTCGTAATCGTTGCCAACGCAACATCGGTACTCCTCCTTCAGCAAGATCACGGTAGTAGATTGAGAAGATCAGCAGCAGCCATGTGGTGATATCAAGATGATAACTGAGGAAAAAAGAGACCAGGATATAGACAAGTCCAAAGAGGATTACCGTATGCCGAACGGATAGTACAACCGTCCCACCTTTATCATCAGGAGAGATGCAGCAGGCACGTACAAATGTACCATACAGATATACCAGGAGGAGAATTCCCCAGACGCCTCCGGCAAGTATAAATTCCATGTAGGTATTGTGGAGAGCTATAGTGATTCCCATACTCTCTATCATAAAATCAGTGCTGTTAAAAACTCCAATGCCAAGCAATGGGTGCTGTAAAAATCCTAAAAATGCATTATAGGCTAGTTTTAAACGAGCAATCTGTAATAGACTTTCTCCCTGGGTAGATGCAATTTGCTTGAATGCGTCAAGTAAAACAGAGAATCTTCCGGTTATCGTTTCACCGAGTCCTAGTGGGAAAAATAGCAATACCACTACGACACCGCCAATAATCATCCAGAGCATGAAGATTACTACTCTTTTTTTATAGTGATGTCGAAAGAATACCGGTGATATCAGTATGAGTAAGCCCAAGACAAGAAGTCCCATTCGTGAAACAGTACAGACTACTCCGGCTGACAGGATAAGAATGAAAGGAATACGGAAATTAATTTTCTCCAGTGATAACAGGCAAGCAATTCCAATTAATAGTGCAGCTGCCTGATAATTTGGATCCTTCAGAAGTCCTGATACTCTGGGAATAGTATCAGGAACTTTAAGGGTTCCAGTTGAAATACCAAAAACCTGCAGGATGCTAATAACAGCCGATATAACGGAAAACGCAATAATAAGATGTATAAAAAAGCGGAATGCCTTTGGATCATTTGTAAGTGCTGTAAACAGAAGAAC
>JAGLNY010000238.1 GCA_023139255.1 Spirochaetales bacterium | reverse complement strand
CAATTGCAACCGGAAATCCAATGAGGGCTATAAGTTTATGAACCGATATTACCACTCCACCGATGGAGAAGAGGTCAAGATCTATGTAGAGGGCAGCTGTACTTATGATAATTATCAGTCGATAAGCCCAAACCTCCCGCCCCCCAGATACTGTTTCAGTCTTTTGCTGAGAAACTTCCGAATGATACATACTCAATGAGCTCCAGTCAATTGTAATTGATCAATAATATACACTAACTCCGAAAGAGACAATATCCGTACTTCCAGACTGTTTCTTCATCTATTCCGGTTTCTAAAACACAACAATATTTGATTAAAGCTCTTTATGAATCATAAATCTGTGTTTTTGAGTTGGGTAAGTAGTCCCTATGAGATTCAATAAGCCACACGGCATAGATAAATATGGACCATATATAGAAATCAGTATCAAAACTCAAGAACAAACTAACTAAACAGAAAATAAGAATCTGTAAGAGAACAGCTCCTCTGTGTGCATGGTTTATTAATACTGATTTAATTGTAATAGAGAAAAAATAAGCTAGGAATAGGAGTCCAAACAGTCCCCCGGCTAACAAAAATTCAAGATATGTATTATGGAGAACATATCTCAAACCCAGAGAAGCCTCAATATATGAGCTGCTGTTATATCCTCCAATCCCAATCCATTTATTATCCATAATGCCTGTCATAGCCTGCTTAATCATTAGAAATCTAAAACCTCCACCTGCAGATAAAGATTTCAATGTGTCTATTACATCAGCTGCCTCCATATCATCAGGCGACTCCATGGCAACAGTGAACACCTCTTCAGTAGATGTAATTCTTGAAAATAAGATTTCAGACATTCCGGTTGGAAATACTGCAGATAGAATGACAGCCAGGATTATAACAAAAACAAATCTAAAACGGTAAATTATATTTTTCCCATCCAGATTTAAATAGAATGGCGATATACAAATGATACAGAACAAACCAAGCAATCCCATTCTTGAAACTGTGCTGAATACCCCTAACGTTAGGATAATCAACAATATAAGCTTCAACTTCAGCTTTTTCAAACCAAGAACAAAGCCCATAGCGGCTAAAAAGAGTACCGCCATATAATTCGGCCCTTGCAGGGTGCCTGCCCCACGAAAGTAGCTTTTTCCATCAACTACATATTGTTGTGGTTGGATGTTATGTAAATCCGGGAAAATGCCAAGAAATTGCCCGAATGTCAGTAATGCAACAATAATGGCAATAGTTATCCATACTTTCCCGAGAAAATCAAAAGATTTACTATACGCCATAAAAGCGGATAAAAGTAATACGGCTGTTAATGCATACATTCCAGTGGTTACAAAGGTTAATAGTAAATTGGTGGTCAAATTGAATCTGCAGATATAAGCCATTGCAAAGGTGAGAAAAAACAATATTGAGAATACAATAATATTTTTCTGGATTTTTATTCCATTTCGACCAAAACATACCATAGCAAAAGGAAAGAAAACTATTGCCAGAACTTTCTGCAGGGAGAAAACAAATCCCTTGATAATAAAGAGGTCAACACTGAGAAACTGAGAGAGCACAAAGATTATAATAACAATTATTGCGCCATTTTTTTTGTTTATTATTTGCTTTTGAAAAACCATTGAATACCTCATTATGCCCAATCAGATTAACAAGCATATAATCAGATCGGCACTTGTGCAATATAATATTACAAAACTTTAATAAAACATTGATAATGAGAGAAGAATTTCAAACTCAATTTGATTGAACTGTTTATCACCCTGGATAAAATCAGCGACATCCTTAAGATTTGCCCCTGCTGTAGCACAAAAGGGATAGCTTCTGAGTCTGTCAAATATCAGATAAAATTCCATACCTCCAGAAAATTCGATCCAGGCAGGTCCAGAGGTGTCCGCAATTGTTGTAGAATCAAAAATAGAGAAATCAATGAAGGGAGATATCAGGAATTCACCATCCGGGCTTCTGTCGAATATGAAGATGGTAAAATCAAATAATTTAATGGTTAAATTTGTATTTAGCGACAAACCGGCGTACCCAGATTCCGATGGAAGGGTTTTGTTTAATATTCCTCGCATATATTCACCGGGAACTACAGGAAATCCTTTGGGAAGATTTGTTGCCACATACCCGATTCCCCGTAAGCTTAGATTATATCCATCTCCAAGCATGGTAAAATAGGTAGCCTGCAAAACCGAATAGGTTGAGAACTGTTCTACAAGTTCGGTAAACCCTTCATCGAAAGGCATAGTTGCCGAAATAGATAATCTTGTTGAGTCCCCTTCCCTGAAGTTATCAACCCAGTTAATTCTTCCATGCGTAAATGTATTGCCTAAAACAAAATCAATACTGCCAAACGGTTCAATACTATGATTCGTTAATAGCTTTCCCGAAATTGTGTAGTTGATTTGGGATGGTAAAGAATATGATGTGGAAATACCTGCATTCACCTTCCGGGATGTCATAGAACCGGTTTCAGTGCTCAGAGCATAGACATGCTCAAGATTTGCAGATATACCTTTATCGAAGAGACTTAATGTTGAAGAGCTCAGTCTTGTAGTGAAGGTAAGGTTTGGATGATCCCAGCTTACGCCGCTTTTTCTGAGATTCGTATTAAAATAAAGACTGAAATTCTCATCAAGTATAGATATATTCCGCCAGTTAAAACCAGCATTTATATTCGGATTCCCCCATATACTAATGTCGGCATCATAATACTGTGTCAGGTTGATATTTGAGAACACATCAATTGTCTGGTCAAATATACTTATTCCACTCCACTTGATTGAGCCTGAATAGGTACCATCTTTTAGAATCCCATCGATTCGATTGATAAGAAAATTCATACTGACATCAAATCGTTGATTAAGAATCTTTAAATTGGTTACATTCATTGTTGAAGTAATTTCTATCTGATCAAGGCTCATGACATCAAGCTGTCGCACACCTGCATATAGATACATATTTGCTAATGATCCCAAAAGGTTGGTATCATACATTTTCATTCCCAGCTTTAATCCGTAATTCGAATCATATTTACCATAGGGAATGGGAAG
>JAGLNY010000237.1 GCA_023139255.1 Spirochaetales bacterium | reverse complement strand
GATTTCCCGCTCTACTTAAAGCTCCCAATTAGAATATGGTTAGGTTTCAGGAAACCACGAGGAACCACTATACTGGGGACTGTACTGGCCGGGGAAGTTGAGGTAATAGGAAAAGATGTAACATTATTTAAACGTGGTGACCAGATTTTTGGATCTTCCGGGTTGGGGCTAGGGTCTGATGCTGAGTACAAATGTCTGTCAGAAAAGGGAGTAGTTGCGGTTAAACCGGCTAATATGACCTTTGGAGAAGCTGCCGCTGTTTCTTTTGGGGGATGTGATGCATTGCATTTTCTGAGAATGGGAAATATTCAGAGTGGGCAAAAGATTTTGATTAATGGTGCAGGTGGAAGTATTGGCACTTATGCCGTACAGCTTGCCAGGTACTTTGGGGCAGAGGTGACTGCCGTTGACAGTACGGGGAAACTGGACATGCTTCGATCCATTGGTGCAGAGCATGTCATTGATTACACTAGTGAAGATTATACTAAAAACGGTGTGACCTATGATATTATTTTTGATGTGGTAGGAAAGGGCAAGAGTTCATTCTCCCGTAGTATAAAATCGTTAAAGAAAAATGGACGATATCTTTTAGCTAATCCCGGATTCTCACAGTTGGTTCGAAAACCATGGGCTTCAATGTTAAGCGGTAAGAAAGTTATTACACAGACATCAACCGGAACAATTGAGGATTTAATTTTTCTCAAAGAACGTGTTGAGGCAGGAAAGATAAAATCGGTTATAGATAGAAGCTATTCGCTGGAACAGATTCCCGAGGCTCATCGCTATGTGGAGACGGGAAACAAGATAGGAAATGTAGTAATCACTGTGGTACCTGCCGGTAAATCCTGAAAAATCTTGTTGGTGGACGGCATATTTGTTTTTAAAGAGGATGCAAAAAATGAAGAACCCGGGAAAATAAGTAATTATTTTTACAGTATCCTGCATTTCAGCCCGGGGAATCTAAGATAGTCACGATCTGATGTTACCCAGGTGCTTCCTGATGCTATGGCGAGTGCTGCGAGATAGGTATCCGGAATCAGATTGCCCTTAGGTTTGGTGATCATGCAGAGATGAGTGAAAATATGTCAATCAAAGTGACATAAATATGTCAACTATGTACAGCAACGCTACGAATAGTCATCTGCTAACATCCTAAAATCAATACATCAACTATTATGGCTATATATATTGAATAATGGCCATAATAGAAGTATGATATAGATAAAGGAGTCTTTGCAGTGTATCTTTATCAGGAGGTAAGTTGTGCATAAAGTTGCTATTTATGAAGCGAAGAATAAATTTACTCACATTGTCAGGGAGGCGGAAAAAGGAGAGGCGGTAGAACTAACCAGGCATGGGAAACCCGTTGCTGTCCTGGTAGGAATGGATCGGTATGTTGAACTAAAGAGAGATGCTCGCTCTTTTTCCCGTGTATTTGATGAGTTCCAGACTGAATGGTCAATTGAATTAGAAGGAACAGGTGATGCTGAGAAAGATCCCTTTAAGAATCTCCGGCCTAAAGATTCTGGACGGGATGTATTTCTATGAATCCTATATATTTACTCGATACCTGTATTCTTTCTGAACCGATAAAACCAAACCCTGTTGAGTTAGTGATGAAAAAACTTCATAAATATGAAGGATTGATGGCTATCCCTGCTATAGTCTGGCATGAGCTTTTATATGGAGTAAGCAGATTGCCTGAAGGTCGTCGAAAACGCCGTCTTTTTGCTTACGTTATGGATGTAGTTGCACCTGTATTTCCCGTGATGCCGTATGATGATCATGCTGCCTGGATACATGCCTCATTACGTACTCAGAGTGAAAGTGAGGGGAAAACACTCTCTTTTGCAGATGGTCAAATTGCATCGATTGCATTATCAAATAATATGATTTTAGTAACACGAAACGAAAAAGACTTCACCGGAATTTCGCAATTACATCTCGAGAACTGGTTTGAGCTTGTATAAAAGAAGATACGTCATAACAAAAATATAAATAGGAATTTTGCATGAAAATATTATTTGTGACCGATTTACATGGATGTGTATGGAAATATCATCGATTATTGGCGATTGCACAAGCATTTCAAGCAGATGTGGTTGTGAATAGCGGCGATATGCTGCCCAAAGATCGGGATTTGTTTCAACAAGATACGTTTATTACTCGTGATCTCCAGGCACATTTTGACCAATTTGAGAAGGCAGGAATTTTTTACCTATGTTACCTGGGAAATGACGACCTCAGGATTTTTGATGGGCTCTTTGAGGAAACGTGTCAGGAATATGAGTTTATCCATAATCTTGCCCAACGGAAAATCATTATTGAGAACATTGAATTTATCGGTATGAACTGGGTTGTGGATTATCCCTTTCGATTAAAAGATCGCTGCCGTATGGATACAAAGAATTATACCTTTCAACCACAATTTGGCACAGGATTATTATCGACCTCCTCAGGTTGGCAGGAATTAGATGATTGGTTTCACTATGCCGGGACACTTCCAACTCTCGCTGATGAGCTTAAGTCTCTAGTTCGTCCAGTAGATATGTCCCAAAGTATTTATATCATTCACATGCCTCCTGCCGGAGTCGGGCTAGATGTGTGTGGAGATGGGCAGCAAGTGGGTTCACATGCCATGTATGACTTTTTAGATCTGTATCAACCAAAACTTTCATTACATGGGCATATCCATGAATCACCTCACACCAGTGGAATCTGGAAAACAGCAATAGGACATACGGTTTGTATTCAACCGGGACAACTTTCTCCGTTAACGTATGTCACCATTGATTTAGCGTCAATGGAGATTGAGAGATATACAGAATCACGTTAATACACTAATGTAAAACGAAAAGAGTTTATACATATAAGCCATGAAAATTTACAGATATATCAGCTGCTATGCCTCGAAAAATCGGTACTATTATTTTAGCATTGTTATAAAACGGTAGTTTTACTATGATATAAGAAATAAACTTTTGACATTACCATTAGTATTAAAAGGGGGAGTAATGAGAATACTATTTATCTTCAATCGGCAACCTTATGATAACACAGATGTCACCTGGAATGGGTTGCGTCTTGCGGAGAAATTACTGGAGACGGAACAGGAAGTAAGAATATTTTTGATGAATGATTCTGTAGATATGGCTCGTGAAGTGTGTAAACCACCAGAAGGATACGATCAAGATTTATCTCAAATGTTAAAAGGACTCATCGCAAAAGAGGTGACTGTTAAAGTGTGTGGTACTTGCATGGCACGTTGTGGAATTCACAGAAATCAGCCATATTTTGAAGGTGCCCAGAAATCTACAATGTCAGAATTAGCCGAATGGGTAGTCGATAGTGAAAAAATACTTACTTTTTAACAAAATAATGTATAGAGAAGTTAATAGGAAAATATCTCATGAAAGATAACAAATTTGTATT
>JAGLNY010000236.1 GCA_023139255.1 Spirochaetales bacterium | reverse complement strand
TGTGTACTGCCTGGTGGGGATGGAATTTAAGATTCCTAGAAATATTCACAGAAAAAGATATTTGTTGCAGATTGTTGCGTCAAAAGGTATACTTAACCAGGGAGGCAATCATGAAAACCCTGAAAAAACTTAACCTGACTGAGCGCGGTGTTCTTGTAGACGCGGCTGCAGGCCGTATACCAGTAGACACCCTTATTATAAATGTTAACATAGTAAATGTTTTTACCAGTGAGATTTATCCCGGAGTAATCGGGCTTTCAAACGGGTATATTGCATATGCTTTTGAGACAGATGATCCAGAGTCCTATGCTGCAAATGCAAACGCTGTATATGACGGGGGCGGCTCCTATGCTGTTCCGGGATTCATAGATTCTCATGTGCATATCGAGAGCAGCATGCTTACTCCTCAATATTTTGCCGAATTGGTGATACCCCATGGAACAACGACAATTATTACTGATCCTCATGAGATAGGCAATGTCCTGGGAATTGAGGGGGTTGAATATATGGTTGAGGCAGGCAGGGGCCTGCCGATGTATCAGCTTGCCCTGGCTCCGTCATGCGTACCCTCAGTTCCTGGTTTTGAGGAAGCCGGAGCTGAATTCGGCAGAAAAGAGATTGAGTACCTGCTTAAGAACGACCGGATAATCGGCATTGCAGAGGTTATGGATTATATCGGGGTTGTGAATAATAGTTCCAGGATGCGTGAGATTCTTGATCTTGGTTTTGAGAAGGAGTGTTTCATCCAGGGACATTTTTTTGGTAACCCGAGAAGAGAACTTGCGGCATACTTATGTGCCGGCCCATCTTCGAATCATGAAATATTCGATCCGGAATCAGCCAAGGCTGCTGTTAGGGCTGGTATGATTGTAGACGCCAGAGACAGCTCTTTTTCACGCGATGTTGAGGCTATTGTCGGGGCAGTAAAAGAGTATGGTACGCTCATGAACTTTACCTTGTGTACTGATGATCGTGAACCTGCAGAGATCCTGGCGAATGGGCATATTAATGATTGTATCCGGCATGCTGCAGCTTCCGGACTTGGTGAAGTGCAGGCTATAAAAGCGGCAACGATAAATACTGCTGTACTGTATGGGTTATCAAAACTTGGTGCTGTTGCTCCCGGGTATATAGCGAATATTAATCTTGTGGAATCTCTCAGCAGCATGCAGGTAAAAAGTGTTTTTTTTGAGGGAAACCTTACTGCCGAGAACCGGAAAATGGTTCAGCCAATAATAAAAACTGAATTTCCGTTGGAAAAAATCAATACCGTCCATGTTGAGCGTTTGACAAAAGATACTCTCTGCATACGGGCTCCAATCCGGGAGGGTAAAGTTCGTGCGCGGGTCATTCATTATCAGGATATGCTCACTTCCATTACTGATGAAGTTATACGTGAAGTATCGGTAAAAGATGGGATAGTCACACTGGATGGGAATGAGGATCTCAATTTTATAGCGGTAGTGAATCGCCACCCTGGGAAAAACGGGATTACTGTAGCACTGGTCAGTAATTTTTATCTTGATCGCGGGGCGCTTGCAGGGACGATAAGTCACGACTCCCATAATCTTACCCTTGTATTTAAAGATGTCCCGGATGCAGTCCGCGCCGCGAAGAGAGTAAGAGAAACAGGAGGCGGGGTAGTCTATGTTGATGGTAATTCAGAATATCAACTGAATCTACCTGTTGCCGGGCTGATGGCAAGTGTTCCCGCCGGGATTTGCATCGGGCAGGTCGAAACATTGAACAAGGTACTTAGGACGGTTGGGATAGAATCTTCTAACCCTGTTATGCGTCTGGCAACTGCAGCACTTCCGGTTATTCCCAATATTAAGATTACGGATCTCGGGTTGGTTGATGTAAACAAGGTCACTTTTTTGGATGTCATCCTGGATGTATAACCTGAATTAATAAATGTTGCTGATAGGGAATTTTCTTGTGGATTTGGTGTCTGACACCGTTTCCGGAAACGGTGCCAGACACCAAATCCACACCACTCTTCTATGTACCGAAAAGGAGTAAGTGTATGAGTATAGATAAAGAGATGCAGGATGCAATCAACGAACAAATCAATGCTGAAATTTATTCAGCGTACCTTTACCTCTCAATGAGCAGCTGGTTTGAGGAGAAGAACCTTGTTGGGTTTTCTAACTGGATGCGCTGCCAGTACCTTGAGGAGACGATGCACGCCATGAAGCTTTACAATTTTGTGAACGAGCGGGGTGGAAGAGTAGTGCTTAAACCGATTGCCGGTCCTGAAACTGAGTGGGATTCCTTTGATGGTGTTTTTACTCAGGTTGCTGAGCATGAGGCGTTTGTGACTAAATTGATTAACAAACTAGTGGCTATCGCGAGAAAGCTTGACGATTATGCCTCTGAAAGTTTTCTGATGTGGTACGTTGATGAGCAGGTAGAGGAAGAGGCGACAGCTGATGAAATTCTCACCAGGCTTAGGATGATTAAAGGTGATAATAACGCATTGTATACCCTGGATACTGAGCTGAAATCCAGGATTCCGGCGCTTGCCGTACTACCGACGATCCTTGACCAGCCGATTGCTTAATATATAAAGATTTCAAGTGCAAATGATACTGTCCGTACCGTTTTCCACGGTATGGGCGGTTTTTTATGTGATTGGTTTCTTTGCCTTGTAGTGAACCCGGCCGTTGTTTTTCCGGAGTTCCTCTTTTTCTTTCTCCATTACCAGGTACTGTTCCTGAAAGTTTCTTGCGAATTTTCGGATCTTAACATCATCAAGGGTTTTCATCATGGTCTCATCAAAACTAATCTGTCGAAGGATTCTCCGTTCAACAAAGGAGAGCTTTTTAGCATATATCATTCCGCCCATAAGCCCCAAAATCTTGAAAGAGGTTAAAACATCAGAGGCAATATCCCTATCAAGAACTTTCCTGGTTTTCTCATCACCCATAATAGAACAGCAGAAAAAACCCGCAAGAAATATTTTACTTACCGGGCAATTGTCAGAAATAAAGTTCCTGATACTTTCCTGAATATGCCCGTCATGAACCGAACAACCGATAATTATGCAGTCATATTCATCCAGAGAGGGAATTTTACTTTTTTCAATATCATACAGGTCAGCAGGACCATCTATAAGTGATATGATTTCTTTGGCGACCTTAAGCACCGTCCCGTGCCAGGTTGAATAGACGAATAATAATTTCATTACCTTATATCCTAATATGAACAGAACCATCAAACAAGAAGGAATAATACAGAAAATCAATAATAATCCGAGACTCTTTCAAAATTATTAATTTTTGAAATTTCCTCATTTACTTGATGCTTTGACTATTCATTCGGTGCAGTGCATACTCAAACACCCGGCAGGCACGTTCTCTCTGGAGCGGTGAAATAGGGAAAGAAGACTCCTGCAAATCCTCACGGAGGCTTCTTATTATCCTGCTGATGTCCCGCTGCTCAAAAGGCAGGTCATTGATCGAAACAGCAGTTTCAATCTCTCTGCTCCGGAAAATTCCATAGAGTGGAAAAGAGAGAGCAAAGCGGTATTCAGAAATGGCCGGTAGATTGTATTTTGCAAAAACACTGAGAATAACAGCCTCATCAGGATTCAGGTAGGGCTCTCCGACAGTATTGAAAAATTCAAAATCACCCTCTTCCAGCTGTATACGAACTCTGGTTATTATTGCCGGCTGCAGTCTGCTGCGTTCGCGGTTTCGACTGAACATCCTGTGAACCGGGATCCATTGAGTACTGGGTTTTTTGTTTTCCGGATTCCGTATTTCAACCTGGGATTCCAGTACGGAAAGAGCTGTCGGAATATTCAAAGAATAGTCTTCCAGACTGAGTGACCCGCCGATAGTTGCCTGGGATCTGATTACATAGGGGCCTGATTCCCTGCATGCCCCGGCAAAGACCGGATGAAGAATATGCTGCCCAACACGCAGGATCTGTTCAATTGAAACCTGTGAACCAATTTCCAGATATCGTTCAGACCGGCTGATTCGCTTGAGTTCCTGCACATTGCCAAGATATATGATATCAATTCCATCCGAAGCCGGATACAATCGGGTTTTGCTCATAATGGCAGTGCCCCCGGCCCAGAGCAGTGCCCCTGGAAGGCGATTGCGCAGAAGTACCAATTCCGCCAGACTTGATGGATTATGTACTGCTGCTGCCTTAACTCCTTCGTACACGGCGTCTCCTCCTGTATTTTACTGCGATTTCCACAACTTTAACCAAATCGTTTTCATCAATACATGAACATTTGTTAATTGAGAGCATGTCAAGGATATCATCAACTTCCGGTGCACTGTTTTCATGTATAACAGACTCGATGAGTAGAGTTTTTGAGGTGTAACAGAATGAGCAGGGAGTTGCCCCGGCCTCTTCGTAACCCCTGGCAATATCATTGTAGAACCTTGTTTTTTCATACCCCTCAAAGGTAGTAATTTGTTTATCACGGATCCTGAAAGCAGGGATCATGCAGGATAAAACGGGATGATTATCAAGCAGTACTATACAATTTCCACAGTTTCCCGTGCCGCACCCCGGGTTGAGGCATGTTATATCGGAATCCTCAACAAGGAGAAGCAGGAGTGGTTTGTCTGCATAGGTGTTAAAGACGGTTGATTTTCCATTGATCCTGCATGAAATTTTCACATTTTGCTCCCATGTCCCAGTAGGTTCAGTACCTCTTTCGGGCCGAAAGGAAGTGATGCTGCCTGGGTATTTAATGCCTGGGATACTGCTGCTGTGTATGCAGCTGCAATAATACCGTAAGCTGTCTCAGTTGCTGAGGTGGGAAGCCCTGATTCTACTTCTTTGATATAAACATCTATTAAAGGTTGGTTGTCATACTTTCCCTTTGCCCCTGCACACCGGCTTATTCCTTCATACAGGGATTTTGTCAATGCGGTGGAAAGCTTTTCCAGACGGAAGATTCTACCGCACTCAAAAGAACCCCAGGCTCCTTTTATTACGGGTTCAAGTGTTATTGTATCAATTTCCAGTTCGACAATTACCGCACCCCAGCTCAGCCCGGAAAATGATGGACGTTTAGAGTTCGTATCTGCCGGTAATTTAAACCCGCGTTTTACCCTGATCGGCAGGGGCTCCTTGAATCGCTGGCTTTTAATGGAATCACAGCATCTTTCCATTAAACTGGAAATATGATGGATTTCCCTGCGCAGAACATCAGGACCTGTGTCCGGCACATGAGATGTGTCGCCATATTCTATAGTGATTTGGGAGGTGTCCATCCCGAGGGTTTCGCTGATTATATTTTTCCAAATCCATTCTGCTTCCGGTTCGAAGATGCTGATTGAGACAGTGACTGCATCGTTTGCTTCCAGCGTGACAGCGATAGAGTGTTTTTTTTCCTCTGAGAAAGTCTTGCTGAAGCCGTTTATACCATATCCGCAAGCTACCCCGATTCCCCTGGCATACCGGAAGAAAGGAGAAAGGTTCTGCTGTTTTTGCCGCTGCATCTCATATACAGCATATTTACGATAGAAATCAGACCTCGCAGCAGTTCTTTCAAGGAGTTCTTTCAGCAGCGTGTATTTTATCTTCGTTTGGCTGCCGGATCGTGACTTGCTGCTTTTCAGGTGCTTTAGTCTCCATCCCAGAGGGTTTGCCTGAATCTGCATGGTAATATATGAGACGTGTGCCTCAGCTGAATACATTGCGGATGAGAAGCCAAGTCCCCGAAAATGATGCCGGGGCGGGGTCGGAGTGGAAAGCAGGCGGATAGTCATACGAATCCCTTCAATATCATATAAAGGAGCAGCCCCTGCAGCAATTTGACGGATCATCTCCTCAGCAAAAAAAGCATATGCCCCCACATTGACCTGGATATCAATAATCTCAGCTATAGGTTCACGTTCACTGTTTAATGCTGTTTTTCTGGTGATTGCTGATTCCGGACGATAGGACGGTTCAGAACAAATCAGCCTGGCAGGTTTCCCGGTTTTTATTGCCGCAACGGCACATAATGCAGCGTAAATTGAAGGATATATCAATTTTTCATCATGAGTTGGATGATAGCCGGCCTGGAAAACAGTAATCTTTCTTTTTGGAAACCCGCAAACTTCAGAAACTATATTTCTCACATGAAACGGCCACTGGGTAGCAGCATGGATAATAAGTTTGTCATTGATAAATTCTGCCAACGCACCTGTGGGTGAAGTGAGGGGCGATGTTTCAGGCCCGGTAATATATGTCTGCTCAATTATTGAATTCGCCTCAGAAAATAATTTATCAGGATTTCCCCATTTAATGGTTTTATTAAGAAATTCCCTGGAAACTTCAGATGCAATCAGATTATGAGCTGCATCACTTATTGGCTGGGTTTCTTCACCCCCTGCGGGCTTGATTTCCTGAGGATGTTCCGGGTCTTCCGCTTCCTGCCCATCGGTCTGCTGTGGTGATTCCGGGTCAGTATAATGAATACGGATATACTCTGCTGCTGATTGTGATGCCTCACTTGACGGTGCAAAAACAGCAAGGATCGGTTGCCCTTTATAGGTTATCGTATCACCGGCCCGCAGGGGCAGAGTAG
>JAGLNY010000235.1 GCA_023139255.1 Spirochaetales bacterium | reverse complement strand
AAGCTGAATTACAAAGTGAAAAGAGTATTGATACTCAGTTTAATGAATTAGTTGATTTACGGGCTGCAAAAATAATTGAGATTGAGAGACATCCTGAAGCCGATAAACTCTATATAGAGACACTTGATGCCGGGGATGCAGAACCAAGACAAATAGTATCAGGGCTTGTTCCTTTTTACCGTGAAGATGAGTTGCTGGGGAAGACCATTGTTCTGGTATACAATTTAAAGCCGGCAAAACTAAGGGGTATTAAGAGTCAAGGCATGCTGCTGGCAGCTAGTACTGAGGATGACGGGGAAGAACAGGTAGAGGTTCTTTTCGTAGATGGGGCTGAACCCGGGCAGAAAATAAGTGTTGGGAATTTACTGCCGCCATCAGATATCAAAAAAAGAATTAAGATTGATAAATTTTTCTCATTACCGCTAATTGTCAAGGGCAATGAGGTATATGCAGGGGAGTCAAAACTCTCCATTTCTGATAAAGTATTAAGTACCGAGAAAGTAGTTGATGGAGAAGTTGGTTAAACCTATACAATTAAAGAATCTCAATTCCTCTGACAACCCTCTTCAGACTGAGTTCTGGGCGAAAGTTAAGAGTATAAACGGATGGGTTCCTTATGGGTTTAAGCTGGAACTGGAACCGGAAACAGATGTTGGCCCGACACAATTAGACACAGCATTTTCTGAGCAGACACTGCTGGTATTGGTCCGGAATGTAGCAGGACGGTTTGCGCTTGCTTATATACCTTTTGCCCCCTCATCTGATAATAGGGTTTTGAGGAGTGAGTTACTCAGTAATATTGCAAAACAAATTATTCCCTATATAAAAGAAAATATCTTTGCAGTTCGATTTGATTTGCCTTGGGAGCATACTGTTATACAGCAGGATATTTCCGATTCTATTCACAGTCTGCACCATCTTCCCTATGAAATCCAACCGGAATATACATCGGTTATTGACCTCAGTCCGCCTTTGGATACGATTTATAATTCATTTAAGAAACGTGCAAAGCGTAATATTATGAAATGCCGTAATATAGATTTAAAACCAGTCAATCTGCCTGAAGATATCTTATTCTTTAACAGCTGGTATGAAACTTATTGTATTACAGCTGAAAGGGATGGATTTCAACCACGATCTGCTGATTATATTAAAAATATATTAACTTTAGGGACTGCAGGAAAGAGTGCTGATATCACCAGCAGACTAATGCTTGCTTTTTATGAGGATCAAATAATAGCTGGAATAGTAACACTGCAATCAAAAAAACGTGCAGTTTTTCTGATAGGAAGCTCCCTCAGGGATAGTAATATAGGCTGCAGCCCTTCATATATTTTACAGTGGCATTGTATTAAGGAAGCGAAGGAAGCAGGATGTCTGGAGTACGATTTATTCGGGATACCCCCACAAGGTGACAGTACACATTATCTTAGCGGCCTTCATCTATTCAAAAGTGCTTTTGGCGGTAAGGTACTAAGTCGGCCCGGCACCTGGGATGTACAAATTAAAAAAATACCCTATTACTTCTTTTCAACTATTGAGGCTCGAAGGATTAAAAAAGCACGAAAAGTACTAATACCCCGTAACACTTAAAGCTTAGGATTCTCACTTGTACGCGGCAGGTATCTGCTGCGTCAGAAAACATCACCCTAGCTGGCTAGGGCTTCATTTTCTTCCTTGCATCAACCTACCGGGTACTGCATGAGAACCTGTAAGTTTAAGTGATACAGGGTACTAAAGTGATTTGCCAGGTTTTACAGACTTTGACGCTTCAGTAACCAGGTTCCGAAATAGCTCCCCGCGCTCAATTGCATTAAGAAAAAGATCAAATGATGCTGCCCCGGGGGATAGAATTACAAATGCCGAAAAACCATTTGATGTATCAATTTCTGCTCGTTTTCTGGCATCTGAAAAAGCCGGTTCCATTTCCCAGTGAGGCCCGGTATAAGGAATTGAGGATTGTACTAATAACGGTATGAGTTTTTCAGTGAGACTTCCCCCAAGAAGGTGGAGGGAGTCCACCCCTCCATAAGCTTCAATAAATGTTCCCGTTTCGAGTTTCTTATCCGTTCCCCCGCTAATAAGATGAATTTTTCCTTTGAACGATGACAGACAAAAGTTGATAGATTCCGGGACAGTTGCAGCTGAGTCATTTATATAGGTTACACCGTTAACCGTTGCCAGTACTTCGCGTCTATGCGGAAGTGTGGTGAATTTCTGTAATGCACCAAATGTTTCTTTCAATGAATATCCCCAATTTATACATGCTGCAGCAGCCGGGATAAGGTCTTTTCGCAAAAGGCCTATGTTTACCGTAAAACCTGTGTGATCGATTATACTGGAGGATGTGAAAACCGACTGATTACCAGGTGAAATATTCCTTCTTAGTAGTTCAGGAGTTGTATTTTTCGGGATAACAGCGATTCCATCCTGTTTGAGGTAGGAGAAAATCAGCATTTTATCAGAAACATAATCTTTATAACTCTGGTAAATATTTAGATGATCATGAAAAAGAGAGGTTACAACAACCATTGAAAAAAATTTATTGTAAGTTTGAGGATCCGTATACTGCGCAAGATCCCTGAGCTGCCAGGAAGATATTTCAAGGATTATTATAGCCTTTTTTTTATTTTTCTTTGGCATGTTTACTATATTTTCTAAAACAGAAAAAGGGGAAATTCCGATATTTCCCATTAAAAACGTTTTCCAGCCAAATTGTGTAAATGCTGATGCTGTCGAAGCAGAGGCAGTTGATTTTCCTTTTGTCCCGGTGACAGCAAGTATCGGAATATCAAAGAGCGGGAGAGTGTATGAAAGATCGCTTTGAATATTTGAATTATACTGCAGTAAAGGATTTTCGGGAGCCGCCGCCGGGTTTTTAATTATCAAATCTGCATTTTTTACATCTTCCACTGTATGCCCGTTTAAGTGGTAGGATATTTGCAAATGTGAGAGTTTTTGCAGGGATTTTCTAAGCATAGATTTAGGTCTGAGATCTGTAACGGTGACGTTATGTCCTTTTTTACAAAAATATTCAGCAGCACCGGCTCCACCGCCATGATTGCCCAGCCCGAATATAAGTACATTCATTTACTTTCCTTTATAAACAGAAATTATAGAATGTCATATCATAATTTACAATAAAGTTACACATCTCTCTTGACCTATACTACGTTAATCGGCATAATAGTGCAGAATTTGAAAAAAGTAAGGAGTTCTAACGTGCCTTGTGGTAAGAAAAGAAAAAGACATAAAATTGCGACACACAAAAGAAAAAAGAAACTGAGAAAAAATAGACACAAGAAAAAATAGTTCAAAGGCTATTGCCTTAACTTACGTATAAGTATACAAGTACTCAAAGAAAGCTGTTTATAAATATTAAA
>JAGLNY010000234.1 GCA_023139255.1 Spirochaetales bacterium | reverse complement strand
TTACTTGTATTTACCATTCCTACAAACTATTCTGACGGGCTCGTTTTGCAAGAAGAATAAGGTTTTTTAAATCCGCGAAATCCTTCATTGTAAGCCAATCTTTGGTAAACCCCTCATTCTGGACAATTTGTGCAATTGCCATCAATGCTTGTAGGTGAAAATTCCTTTCATCCTTTGTCCCGGCAAGCGCAAAAATTTGATGAACAGGGTTGTTTTGTGTATTGGGGAACTGAATGCCCGATTTAGAGCGTAATATGAGAATATCAAATTTCTTCACGCCATTTACTATAATATGAGGAATTGCAAGACCCTGGGAAATTACGGTTGTGGAATCAGCTTCTCTTTCAAGCAGGAGATTTAGTATTTCTTGTTCAGGTTGGTGAAAATTTTGTGAAAAATGTGATGCTATGATCTTAAAAACATCATCGTAGGTGTACATGGATTTATCCGGGAGATCAATGATTTTTGCTGTACTGATAATCTTATCAAATCTATCCTCAACAATATCATCCCGCTGAATTAAGATACGTTTCAATTCGGTATCCAGTTCGTCAGAAATGATCTTTTTATTGGTAATATTTTTGACTACCCGAATAAGTGCGGAATCTTTTGCTGCTCTCTTCCTTGAGTAAAGCAGATACCAGAGTAGGGAGAATAGGAAAAACCCTGCAGTTATAAGAAGTGGTGTAGATCCCATATCCAGAATAAGATAAGTGTATATAATGATCCCGGCGATAGGAAGATAAGGATAAAGCGGCATTTTAAAAAGAGGTCTGTAAGTTGAAATACGACTTCCCCTCATTAAAAGAATAGCAACACAATTCAGACAAAAGAGAATCAGCATCATCGTTGAGGCTGCCTTAACAAGCTTCTCAATATCCAGCAGCAGGATTACTGAAATCATAAATCCGGCTGTTACGATAATAGACCTGATTGGTGTACCTGTTCTGGGATTTATGCGTCTGAAAAAATCTGGTAAAAGATTGTCTTCCGCCATGGCAAGCGGTGTTCTGGATGCTGACATGATTCCTGCGTTAGCTGTTGTAATGAAAGCAGCTCCCCCTGCAATGGAGAGTAATAGGAAGCCTGCAAATCCTGCAACCTTCCCAGCCCCATCAGAAATCGGCATAAGTGAAACGGAAAATTCTTCCCAGGATAATATTCCTGCTGTACTCAACAAAGTAACAAGATACAGGATAGTAACGACAAAGAACGCTGAGAACATCCCACGGGGAATTGTTTTTCCTGGTTCTTTGATTTCCTCAGCGATAGATGCAATTTTGGTTAATCCTCCAAACGATATAAAAATAACTGATGAAGTATAGAGAACAGATGAGAATCCATTAGGCAGTAAGGGGGTAAGGTTTTCGATTGAAATATGCGGCAGTGCAATAATATTATAAAGAACCAGAATTGAAATTAAAATAAGAACAAGCACTATCTGAAATTTTCCACTAGCTTTAACCCCAAAAATGTTTAATCCAGCGAAAATAACAGTAAATGCGATAGCAATTAACTTGATTGCTAGTTCTGTGGACTCGGGGAAAAAAGGTGTTACAAAAAACCCAATACCAATTAATGCAAATGAACTTTTCAATGCAAGGGAGAACCAGCTGGTTAATCCGCTAAAAGTTCCTATAAACGGTCCAATGCTTTTGTTTATATAGAAATAAGCCCCGCCTGCTTTCGGCATAGCTGTAGCCAGCTCTGTTTTTGCCAGCATAGCCGGAATCATAAAAAGCGATGCCAGGAGGTATGAAAAAATCAAACCTGGTCCAACCTGACCATAAATAATTCCGGGAAGAATAAAAAGCCCCGAACTTATCATAGCTCCGGAAGAAATGCTGAAAATATCCAATGTTTTTAGAGTTTTTTTAAGTTGGGGTTTTGTTTTTTCCAAATTGTAATCCTTGTTATTTATTATATCATCATATATCGAGACTTGTCATTTAGAAAGCTTCACTTTTAAACGTATCAATTCTTCAACAGGAATCGGTTGCCATATCCCGCCTTTTTGCTGTAACCCATAAACAGTTTCAAGAAGTGTGTACAATCCTGACTGCATTTCACAGCTCAGTATGCAGAAATCCTCATAACTTTTATTATGACTCATCAGTTTTGGTGTCAGGATATCTGCCTGAGAAGTAATAAGCATCTCAGAAAGAAGTTTTGCGGCCAGGAATCTTTTCTGTTTACTAACGGAAATAATTAATGGGTGATTAATTAAACCCAATATTTCCCAGGTAATTTGTTCTGCCTGGGCATATTTCCCGGAATCCTTGTTTTGTTCGCTTATTCTGATAGGAATGTTTGATGATATATAATCAATGTTGCTTGCCAAATATTGAAGGGAGAAAAGCCCGGTAGCACAGTTGAAAAGAATTTCAGAACCGTTTTTTTCTGCCTGAGAGACAGCCTCTGTTTCAATTGCAGCACCGATATCTGCACAAACTAAATGTCCCTCACTGTTTTTAACAAGAATACCGCCTTTTACATCAACAGGTGTTTTTTTTGCAAACTCAAAAGATCCCTCAGCACCGGCAAGGGCTGTAAGGGCTATGTGCACAGGATTTGGTATGTTCCCAAGATTATCAACATTAACCAGGTATGTATAGGAATAGTTCTGTTCATAATAGTGCCTATAAATATCCTGCAGAACAATGAAATTTTGCCCATGCCCACCGGGCAATGCAAGAAGTGAGTCCTCTTTTCCATATGCCTGTGTATAGATTTTTCTTGGGAATCCCTCGTCCTTGTGGGTGAATGCGGCAATTAATGGCTGGTTGGCACTTCTTATATGGGTAATATCAAAACCTGTATGGTTAATCAACTCATTCAGAATAGGGGAATCACGGAATGTTTGGTATGCTTGATCCAGTTGCCTGGATGAATTATTATTCCTTAACTCAAAAATAGGGATTGTAGTTTTTTTTCCTGTTTCAATTTCTGCTTCAAGCATAAGTATCAAAAGTGCACGCATTTTCAGCTCTATAAAAGAGTAACCAGGAGATCCATCAGGATTAATATAGGCTGGTGTTAATGCTTTTGGTTTATTTATACACAATTTTGAAATAGCAGTATATGATTCTTTTAAAAGTGAGAATAGAGGATGGCAAAAAGCTCTATTGCGCTTCATATCTATATAGCTGGTAGCAGAACCACCATTAAGAATCCCATATATAGTAGAATCAAGTAAGTGAAGGCCTAGTTTCCTCAATCCGGTATATGAGAAAGCAAGGGTTCCGGAAGTGCTTTTAGTCGAAAATTTACTTGCTGGAATACCAGGTAATAACAAGTCAAGTCTATTGTTTGCATCACTTTCTGCTATAGTATACTTCATAGAGGCATATGGATAAATAATATTACTGGCAGAAGGATCTGGAAAAGAATATTCCGAAATTTTATATTCGTTTTGGGCGGAATTAATTCTGGAAAGAATTTTCCGGGTTGAAGCTAAATCAATATTGTATTTACTGCTCAGGGAGTCCAAATCTGTTGTTTTCATGGTTCATTGTATATTGCGTTTTAAAT
The DNA here is from genome assembly GCA_023139255.1 of Spirochaetales bacterium. Lineage (GTDB taxonomy): Bacteria > Spirochaetota > Spirochaetia > JABMQR01 > JABMQR01 > JABMQR01. Next base: position 8,339 of record JAGLNY010000234.1, on the reverse strand, counting down.
AAAAATCAAGCTTTCCGTGGATAAAATACTGTATTGTGTCCGTAGGTTGTTCCTGAGGTTTCAGTGCTGGTTTTTGTGCTGGTTTTTGATTAAGTACTGTTGACAATAAACTATCTCTATGGTAGTTTTCTTTGACCTCTTTATCCGCTGTAAGCGGATCATTTTAGTCCATAAGGAGGGGATATGAGAACTTATGAATTTACTATAATTCTTCGTTCAGACGAAGAGTTATCCGCACAGGGCAAAGAATTAATAAAGAAAGAATTAGCCCATGCAAATGCTACGATACTCAAAGAGGAAGATCTTGGGGTACGTGTTCTTGCTTATCCTATCAAAAAAGAACAAAAGGGAAGATATCTCTATATAGAAATGGAAGCCGATCCGGCAGTAATTTCAGTTATAGAGAAAAACTGTCTTCTGATGAATCCTATACTTAAGTTCCTATTTGTTCGAAAAGAAATCTAGTATTGGAGAAAATCAATGGCTAACGATATTAACATGGTAGTCTTAGTTGGGCGGCTCACGAGAGACGCGGAACTGAGGTATACTAATTCCGGAATTGCTGTATGCAAATTTTCACTGGCTGTTAACAGAAGGAAGAGGTCTGGAGACAACTGGGAAGAAGAAGTCAGCTTCATAGATATTGTTGTATGGGGTAAACAAGGAGAGGCAATCAGCAGATATTTGGAAAAAGGTAAACAGGTTTCCGTTGCCGGAGAGCTGCGTCAAAGCAGATGGGAACAGGATGGACAATCCAGAAACAAGATAGAAGTTATTGCAAATAATGTACAACTTTTAGGCGGTGCATCTGGCTCAGGGAAATTTTCGCAGAATAGAAAAGAAAATGAAACCGATGCTCCTGCACAGAATATGCAAAACCGCAATACTGATAATGGATTATCAACTAATGGTCCAGAACAATTTGATGATGATATCCCTTTTTAGAAGGGAGTGAGGAGAATAATATAGTTATGAGTGAAGATACAAAACCAGTGAGTACAAGTACAGAAACTAATACAAAAACAGAAAAGAAACCGTTTGTCAGTCAAAACAATTACAGATCTTCAGACCGGGATAATAGAAACCGTGGAGGAGGAGACCGTAGAAGACCCTCAGGAGGACAAAGACGCGGCGGGATGTTCAGAAAAAAAGTCTGTAGATTTTGTACGCAGAAAATAGTTGCCAATTACAAGGAATTTGAGACCTTGCGAAGATTTGTTACTGATAGAGGAAAAATTTTACCAAGAAGAATCACCGGTACTTGTGCAAAGCACCAAAGAACTCTTGCGACAGAAATTAAAAGAGCACGTGTTCTTGCATATATACCATTTGAGAAGAAGTAAACGAAATTGCTGATTGAGCTTAAAAATCATACATACTATAAACTAATTGTATATATTTTTGCAGCGGTTTTATTGTCAAGGTTGGGTGTTTTATATGTGTTCAGTATAGTACCGCTTCACCTGTTGCAAAGAAAATATCCTGGTAAAATATTTTTTGCATCATCCATAGCAGTTTTACTGGGAATTATTCTTTGGGATAGTATTGGGTATATTCGAATAGATCTGGAAAGCACTGATATCCTAATTGCAGTAATCGGGATGTTCTATCCTGGAGCTTTATTGATTGGTGTTATATTCTACTATTTACCAATGCAGTTAAGAAAATTATATAGGTTTTTATTTGCTGGAATTGTTCCTGGATGTATTGGAGCTTATCTGGTAGTCTTGTTTGAGGGTGAGAGTGAAGCTGCACAGCGTGTAATTGAATTTTATTATAGTATTTTTCAGGAAGTACTTAAATTTAGTGGATATGGTGATATTGATGGTAATTCCATTACCCTTTTATTTTCATTATCAGTGAGAATAATTAAGAGTTCTTTTTTACCGGTTTGGTATTTTCTGACCGGTCTTGGAATTCTCGTGAGTGAGATGATTTGCAACAGAAAATCAGGCAGTCGAGTTACTTTTTTACATTGGTTCAAGGTTCCTGACCTATTGCTATGGCCTTTTATTGCAGCATGGCTTATAGCATTCCTTGATTTAATTATTGGGTTGGGAATTACAGGGATTCTTGTTTGGAATGCAGCGTTAGTTCTACTAATGGTATATGGTACTGCAGGGATTTCTATTATAATGTATTTAGGCAAAAAAAAGGGAATTCGTTTGAATCCATTAAGTTGGATTCTCTTTTCCATATTATTGCTTTTAATACCGGTAATAAATGTTATTATGCTAATAGTAATTCCTGTATTGGGAATTTCGGAATATTGGATAAAATACAGGATTAAAGTGAAGGAGAATTTAGATGAAAATCATACTTAAACAAGATGTGTATAATCTGGGTGAAGAGGGCGATATTTGTGTTGTTGCTGATGGATATGCCAGAAATTATCTTATACCTAAAAAAATTGCTGTTTCTCATAACAATATGAATTTTGCTGAATTGAAAAGCAAAGCATTAGCAATTGCAAAAAGAAAAGAAGAAAAGCGAAAAGATGCGCTTTCAGTTAAGGAAAAAATTGAGGAACTTTCTCTTGAAATCAAGGTTTCAGCTGGCGATTCAGGGAAATTGTTTGGAGCAGTCACTAGTGCTACAATTGTTGAGGCTCTTTCTAAAGAAGGTCTGCACATAGAGAAGAAAAAGCTTGATGTTCCATCACATACTATAAAAATGGTTGGCAACTATTCTGTTAAAGTCAGGTTGTATGAGAACGAAACAGCTGATCTGAAAATTATCGTAGTTAATGAAAGACTTGCTGAAATTAAAGAAAAAGAGGATGCAGCGGCATCACGTGCAGCAGTAGTTGAAGTTAAGTCTGAATTTGACGAAGACGAAGATGAACCTTTAATGGAAGATGATGATAAGGACGCAATCAATGAGATAGAAGCTGATTCTGTTGATGATGTGGTGGAAACAGTTTCCGAAAAAGAGGAACAAGAGTAGCATATGGCACAGGCCGGTGATTTCGGCAGAGTCCCGCCTCATAATGAGGATGTTGAAAGAGTGGTTTTGGGAGCAGTGCTTCTTTCTGAAGAGGCGCTGGAAAAAGCACTGGAGATACTCCGGCCTGAAGATTTTTATAAAACTTCACATGTACTTATTTTTGAGTCTATACAGCATTTGTCAAATAGTGATGATGCTGTAGATTTAATATCTTTAATAGAAAATTTAAAACAACGTGACAACCTGGATCGTGCCGGCGGCCCCCCTTATATAGCGTCGTTAACCTCAGACGTACCAACAACCTCAAATGTAGAGTATTATTCCAGAATTATCCGAAATAATGGGTTTAGACGAAAACTTATACAAATTACCAGTGAGTTAACTGCTAAAGCTTACGACGAATCTGAGGATACTCAGGAAATTATCGCAGAAGCAGAAAAAAGAATATTTGATATCATGGATAATTCCAATATGGCACAACAGTATCAGAAAGCAGATACTATTGTTACTGAAACAGTCAATATTATTGAGAAATTGTTTCATGCTGGTGGTGATTATACTGGTGTTCCTACCGGTTTTTCTGAGTTGGACCAATTTACAAGCGGGTTCCAGGATTCAGAATATATTGTAATAGGTGCAAGACCCTCTGTAGGTAAAACCGCACTGGCACTTACCATGGCATCTTATATGTCTGTTCATAAAAAAATCCCTGTTGGATTTTTCACTCTTGAAATGTCCGGTAAATCATTAATGCAGCGATTGCTTTCGGCTGAAGCAAAAATTGATTCCAGCAGGATTAGAAATGGAATGCTTAAACACTCTGATTTTAGTAAACTAACTGAGGCTGCAGGCCGATTATATGAGGCTCCTTTATATATTGAGGATACGCCAAATATAAAATTGCTTGCATTAAGGGCCCAGGCCAGAAGAATGAAAAAGAATGAAAATATTAGAGCTATATTTATAGATTATATTGGCCTGATCGGGTCAGATAATAAAAACAACATTCCAAGACATGAACAGGTAGCCGAGATTTCCCGGTCCTTAAAATCATTAGCAAGGGAACTCGATATTCCAATTATTGCTTTATCACAGGTTGGTCGACAGTCTGAGGGAAAAGAACCAACTCTTGCAGATCTACGGGAATCAGGATCAATAGAACAGGATGCTGATGTTGTTATGTTCATTCATAAAGAACGTGAGACAGACAAAGAACTCGAACATAATGCGAAAGCCACAATTGAGATTAATTTGATACTTGCAAAACAGAGAAACGGACCGATAGGTACGTGTAAACTTGTATTTATACCAAGATTTACACGATTTGAATCACTGGCAAAAGGTGTAAAATATTAAGAGCCGGTTCGTTATCGTTTCAGAATTTAAGAAAAAAGCGAATATCATTAAAAACTGTTAATATCAAAATTGTAAACAGGATCGTAAAACCAATTATTTGGAGAATATAATACTTTCCTGGGGATATTTGTCTTCTGGTTATAGCTTCTGCTGCTGATAGAACCATCTGGCCGCCGTCAAGTGCTGGAATTGGAAGCAAGTTTGCAAAACTCAATGCAACACTAACAAACCCAAGCAACTGTAATAATGTTCTTATACCTGTTAAAAAACTTTGTCTAAATCCAGCTGCGGTTGCTTCACCAACCAGATAAGTGATTTTAATAGGACCTGCCATCGCTTCTTTCAGATTTAATCCCTTAAAAATCATCCGGATGCTTTGGATTGCCAGACTGAAAGTGGATACAGCCTCTATAGTCCCTTTTTTAATTGCATCAAAGAAATCAGTTGCTTTGTGTGATTCGGAAGAAGAGGGGAACCCAAGTTGAAGAAGTATTTGTCCTTCCTCAGTGTATTCAGGGACAAACTGCAGAGTTTCCACAACACCTTCACGTTGAACTTGTATAGTTGCGATACCTGTATTGTTTAATAGTTCTTCATACATATCAAGAACATGTGTTACAGTTTTGTTATTAATTGAAATGATTTTATCACCAATCTTAAAACCAGCAACTTGTTCTGGTGAAGCTTCGGGAACTGCAGTTACAATTGGTTCAATCCATGCATAAATACCAAGGATACCCATTCCACTTGAAAGGTCAATTTCTGGTGTTATTTTTGAGGTATAGGTAGTATCATTTCGTATAAAAGATATAGGTATAGTTTTTCCACCCGTAGTAAGCAGGGCATTCTGAATATCTGAGAAATTATTAATTTCCTGATTATTAATCGAAATAATTATATCCCCTGACTGAAGTCCCGCCGTATCAGCAGGTTTTAAACCATTTCCCAATATATTTGAGTATTCTGATGAAAGGACAATTTTATTTGAGTATGTTTGCGTTTCATATCCGATTGCCCAAACTAGTGAAAATAGAATTATTGCAAAAATAAAATTAAAAAAAGGGCCGGCAGCATAGGTGACAAAACGTTTTACTGGTGAAACTGAGAAAATAGAGCCAGGTTTCTTTGGGAAAACAGAGTACTTGTTCTCAATTGCCTTGCGGAAATCATCTTCACCTTTCATTTTACAGTAACCGCCGACAGGGAAAATATTAATTCTGTATTCTGTATTTTTGTAATAAAACGATTTCAGACTTTTTCCCCAACCGACAGCGAATGCTTCTACTTCGATTCCTGATAATCTTGCAGCAATAAGATGACCTAATTCGTGAACAATAATAATAATGCCCAACCCAAACAAACCTAAAAAAATTGTCCATAAAATCATAGGGTTTTAAGCATCTCCTTACTTTTTATCCTGATCTCATTGTCAAAAGAAAAAACATCATTGAAAGTAACTAGCGCTGAGGTCCAATCCAGCTGAAGTATTTTCGATGTTAGGATAGGAATGTCAGTAAATTTAATTTTCCTCTTTATAAAATTCTCAACCGCTACTTCATTAACCGCATTATATGCAATTAAATATGCCCCTTTTGCAGCTAAAGCCTGATAGGCAAAATTAAGCATAGGGAATTTTTCCCTATCGGGGTTTTCAAATGTTAAGGTTAACCCAGATAAATCGAATGGTTGAAATGATTTTTCTGAAATATCAGGGAACATGAGTGCGTTTGTGATTGGGATTTTCATATCTGTACTGCTTAATTGAGCAAATATACTCCCATCTGTGGTAGAAATCATGGAATGAATAATACTTTGAGGGTGAATTAAAACGTCAATTTTTTCCGGGGGAGTATTGAAAAACATATGAGTTTCAATAACTTCCAGTCCCTTATTTGCTAAAGTAGCAGAATCTATTGATATTTTTTTCCCCATACTCCATGTAGGATGTTTAACAGCATCTTCAGGAGTAATGGTTGGAAGCAACTCTTTTGGAGTATTTCTGAAGGGTCCGCCCGAAGCAGTAAGGATAATCTTATTCAGGTGCTTATCTGGTCTAAATCGGATAAGTTGTAAAATTGCTGAATGTTCTGAATCCACAGGTATGATTGATCGATTGTTTTTTTCAGCCAGGTCGAAAATAAGAGAATTTGCCATTACGACGGTCTCTTTATTGGCAAGCACCAGATCCTTGCCTGATTCTAATGCTGTAATAGATGGTTGTAGACCTGAAGCACCAGAAATACCGTTTAAGACAATATCAGCATTAGTTGATTCGATCATCTCAAGCAAACCATTTCTACCGGAGAATACAATTTCTGAATTATTAGTTGGCACCTTACCTGAAAGTGCTGCTGCAGGAACCTTAAATCTTTTTTTAATATTCAGAAGTTCCTGCTCATTTGTATTTGCTGAAATACCAGCGATTGAGAATTTGTCGGAGTGAAGGGATATTGCCTGAAGGGCGTTGCTGCCGATTGAACCGGTACATCCCAAAATTATTATTTTTTTCTGCATGTATTAAACCTGTATAAATAATATTAAATATAAATAAAAAAACGGGACACTGAAAACAATGGAATCCATAGTATCAAGAATCCCCCCGCGTCCGGGTATTAAAGCTCCAGAGTCTTTTACCTGAGCGGATCTTTTGATAACAGATACAACTAAATCTCCAATATTAGCTGATATTGAAATGATGAAGAAAAGTATTCCAAAAGAAAACAGATTCTCTTTCTGGTTAATATCAGGGATTATCAGGATGTATATATATCCTATTATGATGGTCATCAGTAAACCGCCGACAAATCCAGCTAAACTCTTTTTTGGGCTTGCCTTAAAAAGATTTCTTGAAGAACCGCCAAGCAGCATGCCAAAAACATAAGCAAATACATCATTAGAAAAAATAAGTAGAAATACCAACATGAGGAACCAACCGGCATGTTCCAGAGAAGAAATTTTTATGATAAATGTCACAAATAGCGAAGGATAAAATAGTATGAGCATATGTGAGGTCAGTCGTCGTACTGACCCTTTAAAATTATCCGCATAACCGCTGAAAATTTCTGTTATACAGATTGCTGAAATTAATAAAATTGATGTAATCATTAATAATGGAAGTTCCGGGAAATAAAAAATTTCACTATGTGCAGCCAGTAGAATAAGAACAGTCAGCCAGGGTGGCATAGGTAAATCAGTAGATACCCCTCCAGAAATAAGACTTTTAAGTTCATAAGAACCGAGAATTGTAAAAGCAGAAACAACAATCATTAAAGCCAGAAAATTAATATGATCAAGAAAAAAAACAATTCCCAACATAAGAGGAACACCAATAATAGTCATTAGAATACGTTTGAATACAGTGTTCACTTTTGTACTCCCCCAAATCGTCTTTTTCTCTTACTGAATTCCATCAAGGCATTATCAAGATCATTTGCTGTCCAGTCAGGCCACAGTTTATCACTAAAAAAAAACTCTGAATAGGCACTTTGCCAAAGAAGAAAATTACTCAGGCGTTTTTCTCCTGCAGTCCTGATTATTAAATCCGGGTCAGGAATTCCAGGATTATCCAGAAATTGACAGAAATCCTTTTCTTTAGGAATTATATCCTGGATGTGATGTTTGCTGGCACAGTATTTTCCTATTGCACGAAGTATTTCGTTCCTTCCGCCATAATTTATTGCAAGACAAACGGTTAATCCTGTATGCCCGGATGTATAGGAAACTGCATTCTTTAAATTCCTGATAACTGAAGTCGGCAGATTTTCATGACTTCCTGTATGTAAAATCCGTATATTCTCTTGTTTGTAAAATGGATACTCTTTCTTAATATATGTAGAGATTAGACCCATAAGATAAGATATTTCAGGGCCGGTTCTTTTCCAGTTTTCCGTTGAGAAAACATATAGTGTAATAAATGGAATTTTTCTATCTGAAGCTGCTTGAATGATACGTTTTGCCGTTTTTAATCCTTCCAGGTGACCAGTAGACCTTAATGAATTATGTGATGCAGCCCAACGGCCGTTACCATCCATAATAAT
>JAGLNY010000233.1 GCA_023139255.1 Spirochaetales bacterium | reverse complement strand
AAAAAAACAATTACATCCATAATTCTACTACTTATCATCCTCTTTACAGTCTCTTCTCAAGAAGTTCCTGAATTTGCTGTTACTATGTTGAAAATCAATGAAGTACGACCCACAGGTGATTTTGATTTTATTGAAATCTATAATACTGCCCCATTTGGTGTTATGTTTCCCGATGGATGGTACTTACTTGACGAAAAACTTAATTACCCGGAGGCCATTCCCATACCTGAAGGTACTATCATTGACTCTGAGAGCTTTCTCCTGATCATCCCTGATCAGGTATCGGTTTCTACGCCGCTGCCTGCAGGCATTCCTGTCATTTATGCAACTGAATTCTATAATTTCGGCCTGAAAGCCGGGGACGAAGTACGCCTTATGTATAATAAAGACTCGCAGGAAATCCTGGTAGATATCCTGGGATGGGGTGGAGGAGCAAATACCTGGGGATATTTTCCGGACGGAAGCACTGAACTTTACGATAATCTGATTCCAACTCCGGGAGAACCAAATAAACCTTATCCTGAAATAGAGAAGAACCCAACAGTACGAATAAATGAGATTCAGACTAAAGAGTCCTCCTTTTTTCCTTATGACTTTATTGAGCTGTATAACTATGGTACTGATCCTGTTCTTTGTGATGGAATGTCTGTTACAGATGAGACACAATCACCCAGTATGGAACTTCCCCCGGATCTAATTATTAATCCTGGTGAATATATCGTTCTAGTACCCAATGAATCGGATCCGCTTGATATCATAGCAAAAAATGTAATATTAAACAGTGCAGCCGGAACAACCTTCGGGCTGGGAAAAAGTGATTCTGTACGCCTGTTGTACCAGGGAATATTGATAGACTCATTTGCATGGGATGATGGCCATCATATCAGCATCGGACTGATAGGTACCGACAACCCGCTTTGGGAACGGAATTTAGTACCAACCCCCGGGGCTGCGAATAGTAAACGCTAGCAAAATCACTTAAATTTTTCAGGAGACCTTATGGGAAAACGAAAAGACTACATCGGATGGGATGAATATTTTATGGGCGTTGCGATTCTTTCAGCTCACCGAAGCAAGGATCCTTCCACACAAGTTGGCGCATGTATAGTTAATAATGATAAAAAAATTGTAGGTGTAGGCTATAACGGATTCCCGAAAGGCTGTGACGATGACGTCCTCCCCTGGGCCCGTGAAGGGGATTTTCTTGAAACGAAATACCCATTTGTCTGTCATGCGGAACTTAATGCAATCCTTAACAGCATCTCAAGGGATCTCACAGGAGGATCAATTTATATCGCTCTTTTCCCCTGTAACGAGTGCGCAAAAGCTATTATTCAGTCAGGTATTAAGGAAATAATCTATCTCTCCGATAAATATGCTGAAACCGATATAGTGAAAGCCTCAAAAATGATGCTCAACCAGGCTGGGGTAAAATACCGTCAACTGATTCCAAAACACAACCAAATAGTTCTTAATCTTATAGTAGAGGCATAATATATGAGTACTGCACGTTTCTTAGTGGTTTGTCTGAACCCAACATTCCAGAAAACTATTGTGCTTTCGGGATTGAAAGAGAATGAGGTAAACCGCAGCAATGAGTATTTTCTCTCACTAGCAGGGAAAGGAGTAAATACAGCACGTGTCCTCATGCAGTTGGGCGAAGAGGCAATGCATTTAACACACCTTGGCGGCAGCCTTGTTAAATACTTTCTATCCCTCATTCATAAAGAAACCATTCCATTTCTCTGGGTTGAGTCCGGAAGTGAAATACGGACTTGTTATACGCTTCTTAATTCCCTGAATAATACAACAACAGAGATTGTTGAGGAACCCAAAGCTGTTTTAGAAAAAACATACGAAAAAATGCTTTCAGCCTACGAAGGAGCCCTGCCTCATTATGATGTGATCATCATTGCAGGGACGAAGGCTCCCGGGTATCCCGACTCAGTAATACCTCAAATGGTATACAGCGCAAAAGCCCAGGAAAAAATGGTTGTCCTGGATATCAAGGGGGATGATTTATTAAATTCTCTGGAGTTCAAACCTGACATTATAAAACCAAATTTCTCAGAATTTCTACGAACATTTTATCCGGATGCAGAACAGGGTGAGCATGACATTCTCCTGGAACATAAAAATATTGTAATAGAGCAAATGAAAATGGTTTTTAAAAAGTATAAGACCATCCCGGTTATAACATCCGGGGCAAATCCTACCCTCTATATAGAGAATGATCGAATCACATCACTCCCAATACAGAAGGTTATACCAGTTAACACTATAGGTTCCGGTGATGCATTCACAGCCGGGATGTCATCAGTACTCGCTTCCGGCGGTTCAATAACTGAAGCTGTGTTGAAGGGTCAGGAGTGCGGGGCACGAAACGCATTACAGATACTACCCGGTACTCTTGGCTAACCTCAATCCCTGTTCGGCTTCCCCGGAGTCAGGAACAAATCCATATCCCAGGTTTTTCCTCCGTCAGGAAGCCTTCCGGCACTGGTAACATCATTAGCCCAGGTGAATACATCAGTAATCATCCCATGATATTTAAGGATCACCGAATCACTATTACCCAACCCGAATCTTAGTCCCTCTACGGAAGTTATAGAATTCTTCGGGGCTGAAAACGGGAGCCGTATTACATCGGGATAGATAACCAGAAGCCCGCCTGCAGGAATTACCGTGTTTTCCGGGATTACTACATAATCATTTTTCATCGAATCTTCCACTATCCACTCATTCTTCCCGATTATAACATCTTTGGAGGAGATGTTAATGAGTTCTATATAATCTAACCCTCTTGAACAAACCTCATTGATTAGCAGGGGGGTACTCCCAGGGTAGTAGAGCTCCGGTTCATTCTTTTTTCCCGGGGTTGGTATCAGCATAAGACTTATTTCGTTACCACCATCATGTACCCTGCCGATTGAGTTTACATCCGAATCCCAGGTAAAAAAATCT
>JAGLNY010000232.1 GCA_023139255.1 Spirochaetales bacterium | reverse complement strand
AATACAAGCAAACCTATAATAGTGACGGGCCATGGCAGAAATGATATAACCGCTATAATCAATATGGCTGCGGCTGCTGTTGGAGGAATTGATAATTTAAAAGCAAAACCGCCCTTTATTTTATATACAGAACCCTTATCACCCCTCATTCATACAGAAATGGGGGTGAGTAAGGGTTTAATATGCTGTGAATATGGTATTCCCTTTGTTTATATAGGAAGTCCTTTTATGGGAGCATCTGCACCTGCAACACTGGAGGGAATATTAGTCCAGACAGTTGCCGAATCGTTATCAGGGCTTGTCATATTTCAAAGGAAAACCCCGGGAGCAAAGTTTATATTCGGCGGTGATGCAACCGTGATGGATATGCAGACAACTATATTTTCTTATGGATCACCTGAATTGAATATACTTAATGCCTGTATCGGTGACATGGCGCATTTTTACAGGCTGCCTTTTTTTTGTATAGCCGGCGCAACTGATTCAAAAGTGTTGGATGCTCAGGCCGGGCTTGAGATCGCTATGTCAATATATAATGCTACGCTGAACGGTAGTAATATTATACACGACTGTGGCTATCTGGAATCGGGGCTTACGTCATCCTTTGAGTCGATTCTCTTCTCTGATGAGATAATCGGGATGGTTAAATATATGCTGCGCCCTTTACAGTTTGATGATGCTTCAGTTCCCATTCGCATAATGGACAGGGTAGGACCAGGTGGGAATTTTTTAATGGAGGAGCATACGGTTGTTAACTTTAAAAAGAAATTCTGGTTTCCGAGGTTTCTGGACAGGGAAATGTATGAGATATGGGAGCAAGCAGGATCAAAAGATTTATGCAGTGTACTCAATGAAAGAGCCAGGGTTATATTTGAGAATCATGAACCCGAAGCCCTGCCTGGCGATATTAAAGATAAAATCAGTAGTATTGTCATAAATCATAAACCTGATGTTTTATAAATACTCAGCCGGTTAACCGATAAGGATGAGCGCAAAGCACTCTGGGCGTAGTATGCAAAACTGGCGCACGAAGACCTGCATGCTCTTCCTGTCTACCGGCCGCTAACCTTGGCTGTCACAAAACCCAACATTAAAGGTATCGTGATCAACCAAGCTAGACCCTATCCGAAAAGCACTTTGGTGACTGACCCCAGGTCGTAAAAAACAGATTATCAGCTGTCGGTTTCTCCGAGAGCCGATACCAAAGGATTTTCAGCGAAGCTTTGATCTGCCCCCCAAAAAGGTTACACTTTTCTGATGACTGCTCCCCGTTTAGGTAACACTAGAGGAGGAGCAATGAAGCAGAGAAAGAAATGGTTAGCGGCGAGCACTAAGATCGCAGCATTAGCCGAGTATCAAAGCAAATCACCATCTCTCAGAGCAGTAGCCAGGAAATGCTACTACGACTATCTGAAACGGAAAGCAATGGGCAACGAGGAGCTGGAACTCATCGTTGAGTTTATCCGAACCGTGCAGACTTCTACAAACTATGCGGTAGGATATCGGCATATGACCAACAGGATCAAAACAGGATTGTCCCTTGTGATCAATAAGAAACGGGTCTTATCGATTATGAGCAGATACAATCTGTTATCGGTTGTGCGGAGGAAACGGTTTACTCCTGAGCAGTATCTGCGGCGCCGTGAACTGAGGGCTGAGGTGCCCGAGGATCTGCTCAAACGACGGTTTTTTTCACTGGAGCCACGGAAGATTTTCGTCTGTGATATCACCTACCTTCTCTGCCTGGAGCAGGTATTGTACCTGAATTCCATTGTGGATTTGTTCAACCGGGAGGTGGCAGCATGGAAAATCAGTCAACGTTGTGATGAACAGTTGGTCATCAGTACCGTAACTGGGAGACCTTCTAACAGGCTCATTTGAGTCGTTTCAGTGGGTTAATCTGACAACAGAGCCGATACACGGTACGCTGCACTGGATTCTTTTTTGAGCCAGTTAATTATAGTTTGATACAGTTTTTGATCCCTGCCGGACACGTGTTTAGGCGGCCCGGATATTTCACTGAATACGAGCCAGAATAAAGATTCCTGGAATGATTCCTTGTGATACCATTCAACCCCCTCATACCAGTTGGCTTTTATAAAAAGACGGAAGGAATGGGCTGTCAAAAACCGGGCTAGCTGCTCATTACTGCTCTTTTTTTCCTCCACCATCTTCGAAAACCACCCGCTGTTCTCAAAAATACTATCTATTGCGGCAGCAACCCTCATAATGTCCTGAACTACAATCCCACTTTCATGCAATTGGTCATTAAGAAATTCATTCAACAGGAGTTCTGTAGAATAATCCCGGGTATCTTGAGAAAGATTATCCATATGGATTGGAAGGCATAACAGCCATCCGGCAAGAACTGCGGGAATTTCAGGCATGAGAGATAATGAATTGCTGATATATCTGCGTAAAGGTGTATCAGGACTGCTGACCGATTCAGAGAGTTTGAGGAGTGTATCGACAGCCTTGGAAAAAACTGCCTCAGTGGGCCTGTAAACACTATGAGAAAGAGATGAATTTTCAGAAAAATGCGTAACAGCCCATGCAGCTCCAATGTTAATAGATATTTTCATCAAGGCAGCCGGTAACAAATCAGCAGCACTTTTTGACCCGTTCAATACAGCCGTTATAAGGGAAGTGATATGTTCTGATACAAGAGATTCAGCTGCTGTGTGAATGGCATGAAGGCGGATTCGTTTTGCCTCATGTTCTATATCCCGGACTCCCTTGCCGTCAAGATGCCCACACAGACGGGAGTAATCTCCATCAATATCCTTTATCTCCTTAATGTCGAGGAATACCTGGGACTCATATCCTTTCAGCATTATATGCATTCCCTTCTTATGGATTTCAGCTGATGACAGGATATAATATAATCCATTATGAAATCCTTTAAGAATACAGTAATAATCAGTATCATTTGTCAGCAGCAGTGATTCTGCAAGTGTAGTAGTAACAGTGCGGCGTTCATCTCCGGAAAAACGTTTCAGGAAAGGGGCTGATTTAAGTATCCATCCACCTACAGATTGATAGGAGTTATTATACAGAACCAAAGCTCTCTCATCCTGTAATCTATTGGTATAGGCAAAGATACTTTCCTGAACACCATGTTCCCCCTGGGCATCATACAACGCAAAATTATCAGAACCGGAGAACAAGTAGCGTTTATGCATTAACGGGAAGATTCGGTTGTAATGAGAATTCATCAATATCTGGTCAGGACTCTCATCCCGATAGGATCTGCTGAATTCCATCCCGTATTTTTCCCTAAACCCTTCTATTTGCCCATGTCCAACCATAGGAAGCCCCGGCATGGTAACAAGAAGGGTGCAGACGCCAAAATATTTATCACCATCCCCAAACTGCTCAATTGCAGTATCCTCATCAGGGTTGTTCATGAAGTTGACAAAACGTTTAAGTACCTCCGGGTCGAAGGCTATAGTGTTTTTTATGGTATCCCGGTATTTACGGTTTTCTTCCAATTTAAGCATATTCATAAAAGCACTGTTATACACTCTATGCATGCCTAAAGTGCGTACAAAATAGCCTTCCATCATCCAGAATGCTTCAGCAAGAAGGAGCGTGTCAGGAACTTCTGCGGCAATACGGTCCACGACTTCTCTCCAGAATTCCACAGGGATAGCCATATCAAATTCCGGTTGATCCATTCCATATACCGCCCTCCCGGGAATATCTCCGCCGGTTCCCGGTTTTGGATACCATAACCGCTGTATATGTTTCTTTGCCAGAGTCATAGCCGCATCAAACCTGATAATCGGAAATTGTTTTGCTACATGAATTATTTCCCTGATAACGGTCTCACGAGTTTCAGGATTCAGGTAATTTAACTGTGCTGTGTCATTCCACGGCATGGAAGTTCCATCATTCCCATGATATATATAGACAGATTTGCCGGTTCGTTTGTCTGTACGCTTAAAAGAGACAGCAGCATCAGTCTGGTTATAGTAATGATCTTCCAGAAAAATTCCCACGTCCGGGAACCGGGATAAATCCTCGCTATTGAATGTATATGATGGGAATGGCGGAATTTCTGTCTGCAGAAAAAGATCCGGTCTGTTTATTACCCAATCTGAATCAACGCCTGTATGATTTGGGACCATATCACTTGCTAAACGGATTCCCCGTGCTGCACAGCGTTCCTTGAAATTGGCCAGGGAGATCCTGCCCCCAAGTGTTGATGCTATTTCGTAGCTGTTCAATGAATATGCGGAAGCTTCAGCTTCCGGGTTTCCTGTTAGCTGTTTTATTTTTTTTGACGCGGAACTTCGCTCCCATAAGCCAATAAGCCAGAGGGCTGTAAATCCTTGCTCCGCAATTATATCCAGTTCCTGGTCAGGAATCTGGTCGAGCCGCTCAATAGTAAAACCATATTTCTCTGACAGTTGATGAAGCCAGACAAGGGTACTTTTAGCAAGCATAACCACATTCGGCATCCAGTTTGAGTCCTTGCTGAATGCCTCATACTCGATAAGACCGGAATGGTATTCTGCAGTAAATGTTGGTCCGGGTCCCGGGGGAAAGTAGGGTCGTTCCTCTTCCTTGAGAAAATCAAGGGATCTAAAAAGAAATTTCCTGCTGTATGAGATGTATGGTTCCCAATTATCCAGGATATAATTCAGTTGACCGGATATACTTTTTGGTGAGTGTTTTGCCGGGGCACTAAGAAAAGAGATAATGTTACGGGAGGTATCCCAGGGAAGTGGTTTCCGGGAAAGGTGTTTTAAAATACTACTTGCATAGGGTTCCAGGATGCCGTCTTCCTCAATGTTTTGAAATGTATAGAGATCACAGACGGTTTCCCGGGAAATTGCCGGATTACGGTTCTCAATCAGTAGAAGGATAATCTCCTCTATAACATCTTCCGAAGAGAGGTCGGTTTTGTTATTGGAATCTTCTTGATATAGCTCATTATAGGCACTAACCATATCAGGTTCTGATGAGGGATCCTGGTCTATTGCCGAGATAAGGGTTTTAGTAAAATTGCCACCGGTTGCTTCCTTAACAAAATTAATAATATCCTGTTTTGCGAGTCTCAGGACAAATAACGACAACAATCTGCCGGGAGAAACACGGGCTTTTGGATCCTCTATGTGCAGGTTGATCTTGTAAGAAAGCTGTTGCGCCTGCTGGTACAGCTGGGTAATGTCAGCGGACTGAAACACCGGTCCAAATAGATTAAACTGATTCCGGGTTTCACGGGATAATGGAAAAGACTTGTTTGACATTGTTTTCTCCTGAGGGACTGTGATTATCCAGAAGGTTGTTGAAAATGGAAAAACTCATGTTTTTTACAATTACATCAATATATCATGTAACAGCATAATATGTCAGGATGTGAATACTGTATGTTTTCCGGAAGGTTGGGATGATAGGTTTTCAGAGGAAAATGCCTGACAGAGAAAACTCACAGCAGAATCTATGCAATCGGGAAGCTGTGCTTCCTCCAGTGGGGAGAATCGACCGAGGACATAGGAGGAAACAGTTCCCTTTTCAGGACGACCGATCCCCATTTTTAGTCGATAAAAATCATTTGAACCAAACCTCCCTGAAATTGACCGCAGACCATTGTGTCCCGCAAGCCCGCCGCCCTTTTGGAATACGTATGTACCGAACGGTGTCTCAAGATCGTCATGTACGATGATGAGTCTATCCATAGGGATAGAAAAAAATTTTACAGAAGCGGATACGCCGGTACCGCTGTTATTCATGTACTGGTTTGGGCAGACAAGGTACGTTCTGGATTGTCCTGCTACGGGAAGTTCCGCAAAATCAGAATGGAATTTTTTTCTCCATGATATTGCGGGGAACCTTTTTTCAAGACCGCTGCATACCATCTTTCCATAGTTGTGACGGGTTTTTTCATATTTGATTCCGGGGTTTCCGAGGAAAGCTGCTAACATTGCCATATAGTTTATATCATTGATCAATAAACATATTTTATCAATAGATGAGAGAAAATTACACACTTTTCCTTTTCTCGACAATTCCATGGTCTCCCGCGAAAACAAAAAGCATTTTATTATCCACCTTATGTAAACAGGCTTTTATAACAATTCCCATCTGATTCATTGTCAAAAAACACAAGAATAGTGTACTATCGTAAAAAGTTTTCCAAGAATTAAAAACTACTGTTATTTTTTTGTGAAGTTTGTTTTTATAAAGCAAACTTCCAAGAATAAAAACTACTGTTTTTGTTCCGGGATCCAGCAGGTGGTGATTATGAAGACATTAGAACAGATAAATGAAAAAATTCGAAACGGCAGCGCAGTTGTCTTTACTGCCGAAGAGGTCTCAAAAATGGCTGAGACAATGATCCCTGCCGAGATCGCGGAAGAGGTTGATGTCGTTACGACTGGTACATTTGGTCCAATGTGTTCTTCCGGCGCGTTCATTAATTTCGGTCACTATAATC